>NZ_RAWP01000069.1:0-53946 GCF_003668935.1 Corallococcus sp. AB032C
ACGCCCGCCCCCGCCCCGGTGGTGGTCACCGAAGCTCCAGAGCCGGCTCCGGTGGCCCCGCCGGTGGCGGTGGTGGACGTGTGCGCCCCGAACCAGAGCCATTCGCTGGAGCAGTGCCCGGACCTGGATGACGACAACGACGGCGTGGCCAACGCCAAGGACCACTGCCCGGTGGACCCCGAGGACCGCGACGGCTTCCTCGACGATGATGGCTGCCCGGAGGCGGACAACGACGGCGACGCCGTGGCGGACGTGGTGGACAACTGCCCGATGGTGGCCGGTCCCGCGTCGAACCAGGGCTGCCCGGCGAAGCAGAAGCAGCTGGTGATCATCACCCAGGACCGGCTGGAGATCCGCGAGAAGGTCTACTTCGCCTCTGGCAAGGCGCGCGTGCTGCCGCGTTCGTTCAACCTGCTGGACCAGGTGGCGAAGGTGCTCATCAGCCACCCGGAGCTGAAACACATCCTGGTGGAGGGCCACACGGATTCGCGCGGCCGTCCGGAGACCAACCGGACGCTGTCCCAGCAACGCGCCTCCGCGGTCGTCCAGTGCCTGGCGATGCGCGGTGTCCCGGCGGACCGGCTGATGGCCGCCGGCCGTGGCCCGGACGCTCCCGTCGCGTCCAATGACACCTCGTCCGGCCGTGAGCTCAATCGCCGCGTGGAGTTCCACATCGAGTCGGAGCCCACCTCCGGCCACGTCTCGCGCGACTGATCCGCGGTCCAATCCCTTTCACAACTCTCTCACAGCATCCTTCTCTTAGGGAAATCCAATGACTACCTCTTCCTATCGCCTCCTCGTGGGGGCCCTGGCCGCGCTTTGCCTGAATGCGCGTGCGACCGCCGAGGCGTCGCCTCTCACCACCGCCGTGTCGCCGGGCAAGCTGGCCGCGGCGCTTCCTGACGCGCCCCCCGCGGCGCCCGTCATCCTGACCCCTACGCTGGGGGTGCTGCTGTCCACCGCGCTGCCGTTCTACAGCGGCACCGCGGAGGTCGGCGCGAAGGTGACGCTCACCCTGGATGGGAAGATCGCCGCGACGGTGACGGCGGATCTGAATGGCCGCTGGAGCTACACGCCGTCCCTGCTGGAGTTCCTGTCCAACGGGGTGCACTCGCTGGTGGCGGTGAGCACCAACCTCGCGGGCCAGACGGGCCCCGCGGCGAGCGTGCAGTTCAGCATCCTGGCCCTGGGGCCGGAGACGGTCATCTTCAGCGGCCCGGCGCTCTCCACCGTGCAGAAGACGGCGCGCTTCACGTTCGGCTCGTCGGCGCTGCTGGTGTCGTACCAGTGCGCGCTGGACAACGACAACTTCGTGGCGTGTGACACGCCTCGCGACTTCACGAACCTGGCCGAGGGCCCGCACCAGTTCCTGGTGCGCTCCAAGGACCTGCTCGGGCTGCTGACGGACCCCACGCCGGCGACCTACTCGTGGACGATCGACCTCACGCCGCCGAAGACGACCTTCACCTCCACGCCGCCGGCCTTCACCAACGCCCTGATTTCGACGTTCGCCTTCAAGTCCTCGGAGCCGAACTCCACGTTCACCTGCGCGCTGGACAGCGGCCTGGCCCTGCCGTGCGCTTCGCCGTACCTGACGCTCCTGCTGGCGGACGGGCCGCACACGCTGGCGGTTCGCGCCCGGGACGCCGCGGGCAACCAGGAGACGGAGGCCACGACCTACTCCTGGACGGTGGACACGGTGGCGCCGGCGATTCCACGGGTGACGTCGGTGACGCCGGGGGCGACGGTGGCCGTCTCGCCTTCGGAGGTGAGCGGCCGGGGTGAGCCCGGGTCGGTGGTGCGCCTGATGATCGACGGCGTCCTGGTGGGCACGGCGGAGGTGGATGTCGCGGGCCAGTGGACGGTCGCGGTGCCGGGCACGCTGGTGGACGGGGTGCACTTCCTGACGGCGTCGGCCACGGACGCGGCGGGCAACTCCAGCCTGCCCGTGACCGTCTCCTTCACGCTGGACAGCACGGGTGCGGACACGCGCATCGTGGCGGGCCCGCCGCTGTTCAGCCCGAGCAGCAGCGCCAACTTCGCCTTCACGTCGGAGCACGCGGGCGCCACCTTCCGGTGCAACCTGGACGCGCTGTTCGCGACGCCCTGCACCAACCCGGCGGCGTATCAGGGCCTGGCGGATGGCGTGCACGTGTTCAGCGTGTTCGCCGTCGCGCCCAACGGGGTGCCGGACCTGACGCCGGCCGTGCACACCTGGAGGGTGGACACGGTGGCGCCGGTGGCTTCAGTGGTGACGTCGCCGCCGCCGGTGCTGGCCGGAACCGTGGCCTCCTTCGGCTTCGAGGCGAATGAGGTGCTGGCCACGTTCCAGTGCAGCGTGGACGGGCTGGAGTTCCAGGACTGCCTGGCGAACATCACGCTGGAGAACCTGGCTCCCGGGACGCACACCCTCCAGGTCCGCGCGGTGGACGCAGCCGGCAACGTCGGCGCCGCGGCGACCTACACGTGGGAGATGACCCCGGCCGGCGGTGGCACTGACGGCGGCACGGGCACTGACGGCGGCACCGGCGGCAACTCCGACGGCGGCACCGGCGGCAACTCCGACGGCGGCACCGGCGGCAACACCGATGGCGGCACCGGCAACGGCGGCAACACCGATGGCGGCGGCACCACGGACCCGGGCCCGGGCACCGGCGGTGGTCAGAATCCGAACGACCCCGGAGTGATTGGCGGCACGCCCGACGACGAGATGCTCGGCGGCGGACTGGGATGCGGCGCCACGTCCCCTGCTCCGGCCATGTGGGTCGGCGCGCTGCTCGCGGGCCTGATGGCGCGCGCCCGCCGCCGCAAGTCCTGAGCTTCCCCCCCGCTTTGACAGCCAAACCGCACGGGGCGGTCAGTCGTGCCGCCCGGTGCCTGCCTTCACTCCAACCTGCGTGTGAGCCGCATGCCTCTCTCTACCGGCCTCCGCTTTCGCGCGCATCTCGTTGACGCTTTCGTCGCCACCCTGCTCGTCCCGGTTCTCGTTGGCTTCTTGTGGGTCGCGTTTCGGGTGACGGAGCACATCCCCGCGGATAGCTCCCCCACGAAGCTGATGTTGATCCGCGCGGCCGTGCGCACGCCCTTCGTCTTCTGCCTGACGTGCGTCTTCTTCCGGGCCTTCACTGCCTGGGAGGACGTCTTCAAGCATCTGCTCCGGGGGCTCCACTTGCGGACGCTCGAGCACCGGCCGAATTGGCTCCGGAAGGACTGACGGCATTCCCCCCGCGCGCCTTCGCGGTGACACGAAACGGGGCGCGCGGTGTTCCCCTCCCATCGCAGCAACCGGGAGGGGAACACATGGCAGGTCATCGATTCATCGCGAGCACCCTGGGCGCCTTCGCGCTCGCCGGACTCGCGGGCTGCACCGACACCGCGGCCAACGTGGAAGCCACCGCCGGGCCCGTGACGTCCCAGGCGGAGTTGGCGTCCGTGGCCCAGGCGGCCGCCGGCAGGAAGCACTTCCAGGAGGCCCTGCCCGGCACCAACGGGCGCTCCTGCGCGACGTGCCACGTGTTCGCGGACGACACCGCGCTCAAGCCCGCGCACGTGGAGGCGCTCTGGGCCCGGAGCCCCGCGGATCCGCTGTTCAATCGCATCGACGCGGATGACCCGGCCGCCCCCGTGCCCACCTACGAGCACCTGAAGAAGGGCCTGGTGCGCGTGGTGCTCCCCCTCCCCGCGAACATGGACGTCATCGACGTTCAGGGGAACGTCATCACCGCCCCGGACCGCAAGGTGTCCGTCTGGCGCGCCGTGCCGAGCATCGCCGACACCGGCTTCTCCGGCCCCTTCCAGTTCGACGGCCGCGAAACCGACCTGGTCACCCAGGCCCAGAGCGCCGTCACCAGCCACAGCCAGGGCGGCACGGTGGCTCCGGCCGTGCTCCAGCGCATCGCCGCGTTCGAGCGCGGCGTGTTCAGCTCCCCTCGCGCCCGCTTCGTGTCGGAGTTGCTGGAGCGCGGCTGGCCCTTGAGCGCCATCCCGGATCCGGACGCCCTGCTCCTGCTCGACGCATCCGAGCGGCGCGGCCGCGACGTCTACAACCTGGCCTGCGAGGCCTGCCACGGCGACCGCACGCGCAACCGCGTCGTGAACCGCGCCACGCACGACGCGCTCTTCTACGCGCTCAAGCCCGACGGCAACATCCAGTACACCGTCACGCCCGGAGGCACGGCCGAACCCGTGCGCGTACCCCGCCCGCACAGCGAGTTCCTCAACGCCGGCTACGCATACATGACCTACCTGGGTCAGCGCGGCGTCGTGCCCCTCTACAACACGTCCGTCGAATTCCCCCAGTACCGCTTCCGCTTCTACACGGACGGCACGCGCCAGCACGCCGTCACGGACCTGCCGCCCATCCCCGTCACCGCGAGCGGCGACCCGGACGACATCAACCCCGCGCTGGATGAGAATGGCGCGCCCATCGTGGGCCCCGCGCTCGCGGCGCAGTGGTACTCCACCGACCCCGGGCGCGCGCTGATCAGCGGAGACCCCGCGGAGTTCGAGTCCTTCGACGTGCCGTCCCTGCGCGGCATCGCCCGCACCGCGCCGTACTTCCACGACAACAGCCACGCCACGCTCGCGGAGACGGTGGACACCTACAGCCGCTTCATCCTCCCGGGCATCCCTTCCGTGGGCGCGCTGCCGGTGCACCCGCCCGAGTTCCCGGGCGGGCCGCCGGAGTCCCTCGGCCCCGCGCAGAAGAAGGATCTGCTGCGCTTCCTCCAGCGGCTGTGAGCGCCGCCGCTCAGCGCCGCCACTCCAGCTCCGGCGCCGACACCCGGGGCGGAGGCGGCAGGAAGGTATGCGCCAGTCCCCGCAGGCCCCGCGCGAAGAACTCCTCGCGGATCCACTGGCTCAGCGCCGCCGCCTCGCCCTCGTGCCCCGGCGCCAGCCTGAAGGTCGCGTGCCACTCCACGAAGGTCTGCCCGGTCGCCGTCACCGGCGTCACCCGCAGCTTCGCCACGAAGTCGCGCACGGGCAGCGGGCCCTCCACCATCTCGTACGCATAGCTGCGCGCATGCGGGTCGTAGGCCAACCGCGCCTCCAGGTACACCTCGCCGTCGCGCGTGGTGAGCCGGCGCAAGGGGCCGGAGTCGGGGCGCGTCACCCGCTCGCTGGTGACGACGCCCGGGTGCCAGCGGGGAAGGCTGTCAAAGCCTCCCACGCGGTCCCAGACCACGTCCGCGGGTGCCTGGATGAGCTGACTCGCATAGGCCTCGGCCATCAGTGCCTCAGGTCGTTCGTGCATGGACATGCTCAAGAAGGGGCTCCGCCCCCAGGGCGGCCATGCGACCGGAGGGCGTCCCACCGTCCACGGGCGGGCCTCCAGGCGCAGGGCGTGCCCCTCGGGGAGAGCGCGCTCCCCTCAGGCCGTACGGCCCTGGAAGCCCTCGTAAAGCCATACAGTCAACGGACCTGGTCCCCCACCGCGTCGCATCGCATTCATGCCGCCCCCCATGTCAGGCATTGAGGCGCGTGATGTGGAGCAACGGCAGCGGAGTCGGAATCGTCCGAAAGGGCTGTTGTAAGCGCTCCGCATCCCGGGTCAGTCTGCGTGTGGCCCCGCGATCACCGGCCCACCTGGGGGGACTCGCCCCGCGGGGCAGGGTCTGGCGGGATGTGAAGCATTGCCCGGGCATGGCTGTTGAAGGCGCATGGTGCATGCCCCCCTTCGCCGAGGAGATGCCCGATGACCTCCGCTTCCATCACCGAGTACGAAACGCGCCTCTACTGGCAGGGGGACCGGGGCGCGGTGCTGACGAGCGACCATGCGCCCCCCGTTCCGATTGGCCGCCCGCTGTGCGGCCAGCAAGACGGGCCCGTGGACGGACGGTGGGACCCGGAGGCACTGCTCGTGGGCGCGGTGGAGGGTCGCACGCTGCACGCGTTCCTGGACGCGGCCCGGGAGGCGGGCGTGGGCGTGCTCTTCTACCAGAGCTCCGCCACGGCCCGGCTGGTGAGCGGGAGCCCTGAAGAGGCCGCCCACTTCACCGACCTCATCGTCCGGCCGCACGTGGCCGTGGGCAGTCAACGGGAGGCGGAGGACGCGCGCCAACTCTTCGCCCGGTTGCCGGCGCGGTGCTTCCCCAGCTCCATGCTCCAGCTCACCCCGCGCATCGAGCCGGTGGTGGAGGTGTGGGCCCACGCCCGTCGCGAGGACGCCACCGCACCTGTCGAAAACCAGGCACCCGCTCCGGGAGAGGCGGACGCGGCGGTTCCCTGGGGGAGCGGCATGCGCAGTGTGGAAGCACATGCCGACGAATCCACAGACGAATCCGCCCACGAAGCCGGTGAAGGAGCCGGAACCGAAGCCCACGCCTGAGATTGATCCGCCCCGGCCGCCCGTGCCGGAGAAGGATCCACCTCCGGGCGAGCCCAAACGCCGGGAACCCCCTCCGCCCCTACAGGACCCGGAGGTGGAGCCGGGCATCCAGGACCCACCGGCGCATGACCCCAACCATCCGGGGCCGCCGACCATCATCGCGTGACCGCCAGCCCGTGCTGACCCGT
Source organism: Corallococcus sp. AB032C (assembly GCF_003668935.1). NCBI lineage: Bacteria > Pseudomonadati > Myxococcota > Myxococcia > Myxococcales > Myxococcaceae > Corallococcus > Corallococcus sp. AB032C. The sequence continues at coordinate 6,517 of NZ_RAWP01000069.1, forward strand.
ACGGCGAGGCGGGAGAGCGCCCGCCCGCCTCGTGGACCTCCACAACACTGACATACCGGCAGTCCACTCCTGTTCACTTGAAGAGAATGGCTTGCACCCCGTCCTGGACCTTCGTCCAACGTCTGCGCTGGACGGTTCCAGGAAGCAACGCAAACAATGCGTTCAGGATGCAGAAAACCGTAGACTGATGTGCGTTCGCCGCGCGCCATGTCCACGCTCCCTTCGACATCCACACCGCTCCGGATCGCCGCCATCGCCACCGCCTGCGCGGTGCTCATGGGCCTGGTCGCGGCCTGGAGCGAAAGCCAGGCAACGGGTGTCCGCATCGCCCTGCTGGCGGCGAGCGCCTTCGTGCTGGCGGCGGCGGGCGCGGTGGTGGCTTTTCGCGCGGTGGCCCGGAGTGAGCGCGACTGCGCCCGGCTGCTCGACAAGGCGGATGACGCGCGGGCGCTGCGCGACGCGGTGATGGACATCACGCCGGTGGGCTTCGCGTTCTACGACCGCGACCTGCGCTACGTGCACGTCAATGCCGCGCTCGCCGCGATGAACGGCCTGCCGGTGGCGGCGCACCTGGGCCGCCACGTCTCGGAGGTGCTGCCGGAGCTGGGCACGGTGCTCGCGCCCCGGCTCGCCCGCGCGCTGGAGTCGGACGCGCCCCTGCAGGACCTGGGTCTCCAGGTGGAGACGCCCGCCGCGCCCGGCGAGACGCGCTTCTGGTTCGGGAGCTACTCGCGCGTGCGCGGCTCGGGCGGCGCGGTGTTGGGCGTCATCGCGTCCCTTTCGGAGGTCACCGAGCGGATGCGCGCGGAGGCGTCCCTCCAGGAGCACGAGGGGCGCCTGGACGTGCTCACCCGGTCGCTGCCGGACTACCTGTGGGGTGGGAAGCTGCGGGACGGCGTGTTGCGTGACTTCTACTGCACGCCCGTCGTGGAGCGCACCACCGGCTATCCAGCCAGCGCCTTCACCGGCGGCGGCCCCGAAGGCACGCCCTCGCCGCTGTGGGCGGAGATGATCTACCCGGAGGACCGGACGCGCTACCGCGAGTGCATCGAGTCGCTGGCCCTGGCCCCGAGCACCGAGGTGGAGATCGAACACCGCATCATCTGCGCGGACGGACGCGTCCGCTGGGTGCGCAGTCGCGCCGCGGCCTCTGGCCTGGACGACCGGGGTGGCGTACACTTGGGCTGCGTCGTCACGGACGTCACCGACCGGCGGCTCGCGGACGACCTGCGCCAGCGATTGAACGACAGCTTCCGCCGCTCCGCGACGGAGTGGCGCCGCACCTTCGACGCGGTGTCCTCGCCGCTGCTGGTGCTGAGCGCGGAGGGCTTCATCCATCGGCTCAATGACGCGGCCCGCGTGCTCTTCCAGGAGGCGGACCCCTCCGGCCAGCCGCTCTCCGCGACCGCCAAGGCGCCGCCCTGGTCCAGCGCGGGACCGCTGGTGGAGGAGCTGCGCGCGACGCACGGCAGGACCCGCCGCGAGGTGCACGACGCGGAGTCCGGGCGCACCTGGGAGGTCTCGGCCTCATGGGTGGACGAGAAGGCCAGCGAGGACCCTCGCATCATCCTGGTGGCCAGCGAAGTCACCCGGCTGCTGGAGCTTCAGGCCCACGTGCGCCGCAGTGAAACGATGGCCGCCATGGGCGCCATCGTCGCGGGCGTGGCCCACGAGGTGCGCAACCCCCTCTTCTCCATCTCCGCCGTCGTGGACGCGGTGGAGGCCACCTATGGCGCCCAGCCGGAGTTGAAGCCCTACCTGGAAGTGCTGCGCGGCGAGGTGCGCCGCCTCACGCACCTCACCCAGGAGCTGTTCGAGTACGGCCGCCCCACGCGGGGCGAGTGGACGGACGGCGCCGTGGGCTCGGTGGTCTCCGACGCCCTGTCCGCCTGCACGCTCACCAGCGACAAGGCGGCCGTGACGCTCGAGCGAGAGCTGGCGGACGCTCTGCCCCCCGTGCGCATGGACGCGCGCCGCCTGTTCCATGTCTTCCGCAACGTGGTGGAGAATGCCGTGCAGCACTCCCCCCAGGGCACTACCGTTCACGTGACCGCGGAAGCCGTGGAGGAGGCGGGGCGCCCCTGGGTGCGCTGCACCGTCCACGACGGAGGGCCCGGTTTCAGGAGCGAGGACCTGCCCCACGTCTTCGAGCCCTTCTTCAGCAAGCGCCGGGGAGGGACCGGGTTGGGGCTGTCCATCGTCCAGCGCATCCTGGAAGAGCACCAGGGGCGCATTCGCCTGTCCAATCACCCCCAGGGTGGCGCAGAGGTGACCATCCTGCTGCCCGCCCTTCCCCCCGCCGTTCACACCGGCCCAACTCCGCAGTCTCAGGTGTCATGACCCGCACCCGCATCCTGCTCGTGGACGACGAGCCCGGCGTCCGTCTGGGTATGAAGGGCTACCTCACCCAGCATGGCTTCGACGTGGATGAAGCCACCAGCGTCGCCGAGGCCCAGGAGGGCTTCCGCGCGCACCGGCCCGACGTGGCCGTCATCGACTACCGCCTGCCGGACGGCACGGCGTTGGAGCTGCTGCCCCGGCTCAAGGAGCTGGACGCGGCGGTGCCCCTGGTGGTGCTGACCGGGCACGGCTCCATCGAATTGGCGGTGCAGGCCGTGAAGGAAGGCGCCGAACAATTCCTCACCAAGCCGCTGGAGCTGGCGGTGCTCAAGGTGGTGCTGGAGCGGCTCGTGGCCCAGCGCCGCGAGCGGCAGCGGCTGCTGGCGGACCGCTCGCGCGCGGTGCGCACGCAGGTGGACCCCTTCCTGGGCAACAGCCTCGCCATCCGCGCGCTGCGCGACCAGGCGGAGCGCGTGCGCGAGAGCGACAGCCCGGTGCTCGTCACGGGCGAGACGGGCAGCGGAAAGAGCGTGCTCGCGCGCTGGCTGCATGAAGGCGGGCCGCGCAAGGAGTCCCCCTTCGTGGACCTGAACTGCGCGGCGCTGTCCAAGGACCTGCTGGACTCGGAGTTGTTCGGCCACGAAAAGGGCGCCTTCACCAGCGCGGTGGCCGCGAAGCCGGGCCTGCTGGAGGTGGCGGACCGGGGCACGCTGTTCCTGGATGAAGTGGGCGACATGGACGTGGCCGTCCAGCCCAAGCTGCTCAAGGTGCTGGAGGAGAAGCGCTTCCGGCGCCTGGGCGACGTGAAGGACCGGCGCGTGGACGTGAGGCTCGTGGCCGCCACGCACCAGGACCTTCAGGTGGCCGCGCGTGAGAAGCGCTTCCGAAGCGACCTGTACTTCCGCATCAGCACACTCATCCTCCACGTGCCGCCACTGCGTGAGCGCGCGGAGGACGTGTTGGTGCTCGCGAGCCACTTCCTGGCGGAGATGGGCGCGCACCGGGGCCGCGGCCAGGTGGAGCTGGAGCCCGACGCGGAGCGAGCCCTCATGGCCTACAGCTGGCCGGGCAACATCCGCGAGCTGCGCAACGTGCTGGAGCGCGCGGTGCTCTTGTCCGGTACGTCGCGACTGTCGCGCAGCGCCCTGCGCTTCGAGTCCCTGCTCCCTACGGAGGAGCCGCTGGGCGAGGACCTCACGCTGGAGGAGCTGGAGCACCGCCACATCGAGCGCGTGCTGGCGCGCGAGGGCGGCCACGTGGAGCGCGCGGCGACGAAGCTGGGCATCTCCCGCAGCTCGCTCTACGCGAAGCTCAAGGGTTGGCAGCACAAGGGGAACTGACGTCCGCGCTTCCGTTTTCGAGACGCTTTTCATCTCAACTTGAGACAGCCGAGACGCGCTCGCGGCCCGGCTTCGTGCTCGCGGCGACGGCGCGGTTCGTGCTCTCGCCTCCGGTGAAATCCAGCCCGGGGCGCACCGCATGAATCACTTCCAGGACGGCACGAAGGACCCGGCGAAGGTGCGGGTCCTCTTCGTTGCCTGGTTTCTGAGCGAGGACCGGCGGTGGCTGGGAGCGTTCCTCCCGCCAGAGCGCTTCGAGTGCTCCTACGTGGGCCTGGAGGAGCGTGTCGACTCGACCCAGAAGCGCACGCCCTGGAAGAAGTGGAGGCAGTTCTTCCGCCTGGCGCTGAAGGCCCGGCGGGAGCTGGCCCGGCATCCCCAGGATCTCATCGTCACGGCCTTCCCGCAGGTGGGCTTCACCGTGGGGCTGGTGAACCTGCTGACCTTCGTGCGCACCCCGCACGTCATCTGGTACTTCAACTGCGGCCATGAGTACCGGGGGCTCCGCAAGTGGCTGTCGCGGCTCGCGTACCGGGGCGTTGACCGGTGCCTCGTCTACACGCGGCACGAGCGCTCGGTGTATGCGCGCGTCTTCGCCCTGCCGAAGTCCCGCTTCCAGTTCACGGACCGGACCGGCGCCCGCGTGCTGGCGGCGCTCGCCGAGGAACTGTCCACGCCCCCTGCAATCTTTCACAACCAGACACGCTCCTCGACAGCGACACCAGAATCAGACGCCGAGCATTCCAAAGACAGATGCATCTGGGTATGATTGCGCGGCAACCTTCACGGAGGACGCATGCGCACGTTCCTGATTGGCGGTCTGCTGGCGATGGCTGTGGGCTGTGGCGGTCCCATGGAGCAGGAGGAGGAGCCGAACCTGACCTCGCAGGAGGCGCCGCTCCCGGACTGCGCCACCAGCCCGACCAACATCAGGACCTACTACGACGCCAACAACTGGGTCATTGGCGAGCGCGGGTGCGACTGCGGGGACTGGATCCACTGGGGGCAGATTTCGAGCATCTACGACATCCGCACCTCCTGTTAGGCCCTCCGCAAGGCCGCTGCGGATGTGGACGACGAGCGTGCCGCAACCGCCAACCCCGCAACGCCCGTTGTTGCCTGTCAGGCAACTGTGGCCTCCCAGGCAACGACAGACGTCAATCCATGCCCTGAAGAAACTTCGCCTGGATCCATGGCGATAAAGACTTGTTGTAGTCCGCACTCCGCGGCTCGACACTTCGAGGCCTGGAAATGCCTGTGTTTCATGGAGCCCGCCGGCTCGCGTTGTGCCTGCTCACGTTCGTCCTCGCCTGCGGTTCCACCGAACCCGATCCGAAGCCTGGGGAGGACGACGACAGCGACAAGGTCGCCGCGCTCACCCTCTCGCCGAACGGGGCGACGCTCCTGGTGGGCGAATCGCTGACCCTGGCCGCCCAGGCGCTCGACGACAGCGGCCACGCGCTCCAGAACGTCCAGGTGACCTGGTCCTCCCAGCTGCCCGCGTACGCCACGGTGGCCGGCGGCCGGGTGACAGGCGTGGCTCCGGGCGGCACGGTCATCACGGCCAAGGTGGGCTCGGTGAGCACGACCCTGACGGTGATCGTGATGCCGGACGACGCGTCCCGTCCGTCCAGCGACGAGGTCCTGGCGTCCGCGCATGAGGCAGGCCTCATCAACGACGAAGAGCTGCTGGCCTACCGGGTGTACGCCGCGTTCAGCGATCCCCGGCTGCCCCTCCAGTACAAGGCCCGCGTCGAGCCGGCCTTCGACGTCACCCCGCTCGAGGAGCTTCACGCGCGCTTCGACGACCTCTCCGCGCCGATGCAGGACGCGCTCGGGATGTACCTGCTGCGCCCGGCTGACCCGGGGAGCTGGCTCAACACGCCCCTGCCCGACGCCCGGCTGAGCAGCATGAAGCGACCCTCCTGCAAGCCCCACTCCGACGGCTGGTACTCCCTTTCGAAGTCCTACGCGAAGGTGAACGTCTGGTTCGAGTTCGCCATCGCGGGTCAGCGCGAGCAGGCCGTTCTCCTCGACAAGGCGATTGAGGAAGAGATCTGGCCGAAGCTGATGGCGCTGGGGCTCAAGGAGCCACTCACCGACCAGTCCTCCGCCAGCTGCAACGGAGGAAGCCCCCAGCTCGACATCTACCTGTCCCGCAACATGAACGGCCGGGGATTGACCCTCCCGGAAGGCTTGGACAACACGCAGGCCGCCACCTACATCCTGCTGTGGGATGGGCTTGGCGATGACGAGCTCAAGGGTGCGGCGACCCACGAGCTGATGCACGCCATCCAGTGGTCCTACAAGACGAAGGGCCCGCAGGGCAGCTACGGGTGGATCCGCGACGCGACCGCGAACTGGGCCATCGACCAGGTGTATGGACAAGCGCCGCAGCTCGAGCACGACTACGCCGATTGCTTCATGAGCACCCCGGACCTGTCCCTGGAGGACCGCTCCCCGGGCCACTGCAAGTCGCCGGCGGCGGGCCCGCTGGCGGCACGGGACTACGGCGCCTACCTGTTCTTCCAATTCCTGGCGAAGAAGCACGGCCCGAACGTCGTGGTGGCGGCGCTGGAGAAGCTGACCACGGAGACCTCCAGCCTCACCGCGGTGGACTCCGCCGTCCCCGGCAAGCTGGAGAAGACCTGGCCGGAGTTCGCGAAGGTGCTCTGGAATCAGGCGCCCATCGACGCCAAGGCGGAGTCCTTCACGAAGTGGGACCAGCTCACGGAGAAGGTGAAACCCCACGCGCTCAACGGCGACCTGGCCGGCGCGCCCGAGCACAAGGAAGAGCTCCACGACGAGCTGAAGAACCTGTCCAACCACTACGAGCACTTCACGTTCAGCGACCCGAACACGCGCTCCCTGCTCTTCCACAACGGGTGGTTCAAGAACATCACCGACTCGAAGGAGCCGGTAAAGGTGCTCGCGCTCTGGAACGACGCGAACGGGCTGTGGCACGAGGAGGACTGGAGCGAATACGAGTACGTGGGCCTCTGCCGCGACCTGAAGTCGCAGCGGGCACAGGACCTGATCATCATCACCAGCAACGCGAAGTTCGAGCCCGGTGGCGGCGGGAGCCTGAAGGCGGCGAAGACGCCCTATCTCAAGCGCAGCAACGTGGGCTGCTGGAAGTACAAGGGCACCTCGAACGCGGTCCTGAAGGGGGCGGGCTGGTCGGGCCGGGGGAAGATCCTCGACGCGAACGTGGAGTTCCAGGTGCTGGGAGTCTTCGCGGCCCAGGACTACGATCATCCGAACCTCCCGCACACGAAGCGGCTGGGGGCCTTCATGATCATGCCGACCAGCGGCGACTACACGCTCGACGTCGACTACACCTCCGGAGGCTGCCGGTACACGCACGGGCCCACGAAGTACGCGATGGTCGCATCGGGCGGGGTGCTGTTGATGAACCCCTTCAACGAGTTGAAGTCACCGGATCCCGACACCCAGTCCTGGCTGTCGCACGCCTCGCGCTCGTACACATCGGCGCTCGCGGATGGACGCCTCGTGGATCTCGCCGTCAGCGGCGGCCCGGACTGCCGGGGTCCAGCGAAGGATGCCCCCGGGAACATCCTTCTCATGGACTTGGGTTCACCGCCGCTCGCGAAGCCCAATGGTGAGCTGTCCGGGACGTTCCCCTACGCGGACGCCACCTTCACCTGGACGCTGCAGCCGCAGATGGAGCCCTGAGTCGTGGGGGCTCCCGCGGGAGCCCCCACCCGTGTCTCAGAACGCGACCTGGAACCGGGACATCACGACGTTCTCGGCTTCCCTGTCACCTTCCGGAGCCCCGCCCACGTAGTCCGTGTGGTGGTAGTTCAACGCGAAGCGCACGCGCCGGTTGAAGGCGAAGAGGGTGGCGACGCCGAAGCCCCGGGCCTGGCTCACGGAGCGGGTGGGGTCCGCGAAGACGGGGAACGCGTCGTCGTCCATGTCCAGGCCCTGGTAGCGCACGGAGATCTCCAGCGCGCCGCCCTTGCCTGTCTTGGGGTTGAAGGGGCGGTGCGGCTTGGGGCCCGTGAAGGACGCGTCCCCGCCCAGCACATACGACGCATACGCCTGCCACGCGTGGTGGCGCAGGCGCGCGCGCTGGTCACCGATGCTCACCTCTTGTGACGACAGGACGTACTCCGCGAGGAGCCCCACCGGGCCCCAGTAGAAGTAGCCCTGGGGCGACAGACGCACGTGCTCTCCGTCCGCGACGACGGTCGGTCCGGTAGTCCCGTTGTTCAGGAAGCTGAAGATGATCTCCTGGCCGGTGCTGCGCTGCGGCGCCAGGGCGGTCGTGGAGGTGTTGGCGGAGGGCGTGCCGAACTGGAGGCCCCGGGAGACGGCGACGCCCAGGCCCAGGCCCTGGAGCGCGGAGTCCGGATCGCCCTTGAAGGGCTGGGCGAAGACGCGGGCCACCAGGTCGAAGCTGTCGTCGGTGTTGACGTCGATGCTGGCGCCGTCGGGATCGCCGTTGACCACCGCGAACGCATACGAGAGGCGCCCTCCGGCGATGTCGCCGTATAGTTGCAGGCCCGCGTCGCGGATGGGGACCAGGTCGAAGGTGAGCGAGCGTTCGATGAAGGGGACGTCCGTGTTGGCCTGGAGCAACTCCAGCCCGAAGGGCGTCTTGAAGCGGCCGGCGCGCAGGCGGAGCCACTCGACGGGGCGCAGGTCGATATACGCGTCCTGGATGAGCGGCTGATTGACGCCGAAGTCCGGCATGAGCCGGAAGTCCACGAAGCCGAACAGCGTCCCGTCCAGGAAGGGGCGCAGGCGCCGGATGAGGAACGTGTTGTTGGCGCTCCGGTCCGAGTCCGCCACATAGAAGCGGCCGTCCCCCTGGAGCTGTCCGCGGATCTTCAGCACGAAGGCCTTGTCGGCGGTGGAGAAGATGTAGCCCTCCTCGGAGAGCTGGACGCTGGGAGGCTCCGGGGGCTTTTCGGGCTCGGTCGCCTGGGCGCGGGCCGGGGGCGCGACAAGCAACAGCACCCCCAGGGTGGCGAGGTGGGCGGCGGAGAAGGCGGACACGCGGGACCTTTCAGGCGAGGGGCGCCAGGGCTGGAGGGGATGCCGGGCGCGCACCCTCCCCGCGTGAAAGTAATGCTGTCAAGCGACCTTTTCGCCGGTGTCGCGCTGGCGCCCCACATCCCCCTGAGCTTGCGCTCAAACTGAGGTGTGTCCCAGGGCGGCCCGCTCGCGTGCTACCCCGAGCCGGGCCATTCCCACACCGCGCGCTCAGACGATGGATTGCACACGGTCCTTCGAGGATGCCTTGAACGGTGCCGTTGTCGGTATGAAGCCAACAGCCCAGGCATAGCTGGAAAGGCACATCTCGACCGTGTACTTGCCTCCATTGCTGGTCAACAGCCCATCCGCCACCACCAGCACCTCGTTCCCCTCTCGCAGCAACACCCCGACATGCCCCGCGTGTCCGGCGCCTCCCTGCTTGTACGACTTGCCCGCTTGCTTCAACACGCTGCGAGACAGCGCCGGACCGAAGACGACGATGGCTCCTTCGGGGAGTGAGCGGAGCGTCTCGACGCTCTGCTGGGGAGGTGCCCCCAGACTGCCGTGGCCCCGGAGGAGCGCCGTGCACTCAATGAACTTCAGCAACTCCAAGGTGTGCTTCATGAACCTGGCGCTGTCCGAGGCAGCCGCACACTTCACATGGGAGTCGTCCGTGACCAACTCCGTCTTCTTGTCCAGGTGACTGTGCTTCGACACGTAATAGCCTTTGGTCGAGGCGGCGATCCACTGGCCGGTGCCGTAATCATAGACCTTGCCGACGATGCCACTCGAGACATAGGGGCGGTCCAAACCGTAGCCATACCCCACTGCACTCAGCATCTCGCAGACGCCCTTGGCACAGAGCCCCAGGTTCTTCTTGTGCATCCGCTCCCGGGCCTGCTGTCCCAGCTTCCGGAGCGTTTCCTGATGGGCCGTCGCGGGGAGCTTCAACGCGGGAGCAGATGAGCCCCTGACGGCGGTCTGGCTGGAGGAGGTCTGCTTCGTCCCCTGGGATGCGGGCGTGGTCGCCGCGACGGACGGCGCGCTGACGTCCGCGGACTGGATCCCCAGCCCGGCGAGTCTCGGATCCCTCCGGGAGTAGACAACCCCGGCCTTCCAACCCTCCACCTGCTGGATGGCCGCCGCGAACTTCTGTAACTCCGCGCTGCTCAGGCTCGAGAGGAGCCTGTTCACATCGACTCCGGTCTTCTTCGACAACGTGCGGGCGTAGGCCACCGGATCGTTGTCATCGGAGGCGGGCGCGTAGCGCTTCATCGCCGCCGTCACGGAGAGCGTCTGATATTGCTGGGTCTTGAGCAGCTCGATGAGCGCGGCGAAGCCCGTGGCGTGGTTCGGAAAGATGGCGAAATGGCGGTTGTGCTTTCCCTTGAATGCACCATGCGCATTCGCGAAGGAGCCATTGCGGATGTTTCCCGGATTGTTGTTGCGCCAGGCGATGGTGCCTTCGCCGCGCACTTCGTTCGGGTAGAGGACGTAGCCATTGATGACGTTGCCCGAGGTTCCGTCACCTGTCGCGGCGGATGCCACCTTGTTGGATGCCAGCGCCGTCTTTGGCGTGGGGACGGCCTTCGCCGAGGAGACCCGCTGGGGCGTCCTGCTCGACACGCCTCCCTTGTAGAAATCGGGGACGAGCCCCGCCTCCACCCAACCTCGGTCCGTGGCCTTCTGGCTGCAGACACCTTTCTCCTTGTTGGCGGCCTCGATCGTCATCCCGTTCCCGAGGCTGATGGCCACATGTCCTTTCGTGAAGAGCAACGCTCCACGTGTCCGGATGGCCTCCTCCACGGGGATGATGGTTTTCTTTTCGCGGCAGTGTGCCCGCTGGTTCTGCGAACCGTCTGGCACCTTGGCGCCCGCCTGCGCCGCGGCCCACTCCACGAGCTCGGAGCAGTCAAAGGCCTTGGCATCGCGGTTCGTGGCCGCCACCTCCGCGCCATACACGTACTTCTTCCCCTTCTGCGCCAGCGCGGCCTGCACCATGATTTCGATGCCTGGGTGGGGTTGGGATCCCCCCGATGGGACAGGGGTGGGCCCGGCGAGCCCACGCAGAAATTGGATTTGCGCGTCCTCGTCCGGGAAGACGACACCGGCGGCGAGACAGTCGATCAGCAGGTTCCGGAGCGCGCGCTCCTTCTTCAGCATCTCAAGGGCCGGGCCCTGGCGGGACCTGACAAGCGCGACGTACTGCAACGCCACGTCGTCGGAGTCCGAGGTGTATTCCGCGTCGAGCAGCCGGAACGCGGCGATGACGAAGTGCGCGTCAGCCCCTCGGTTGTAAAGCGCTTGGGCGAGCCCCTTCTCGTCCGTGGACCACCTCGATGAGAACTTCTCGACCAACGCCTCCACGTCGTTCGCGGAGGCCTTGTTGGCCACCGGCGCCGATGGGGTGCGGGGAGAAGAGAGGTGGAGCCCGAGCGCTCCCGCCGTCTTGGGACCCACCACCCCATCGGGAACCAGTCCCCTGCTCCGTTGAAACGCTGTCACCGCCGCGAAGGTCTTCGGTCCGAAGTGGCCGTCCACCTCGCCGACCTCTGGGTGAAGCGTCTTCAGCCGCGATTGCAGGGCGCTCACCTGCAAGCCCTGACTCCCCAATCGGAGGAAGTCCTGGGGGGCCTCCACGGATGGCACGAACGGCGCGAAGGGCGAATTCAAGGCTTGCTTCTGTGGCATGAGTCCCTCTGGCAAAGGAGTGTCACGGCACGTCTGGAAAAGCCTATTCTGAACTCACGCCCTGTGAATATCAAAAACACACAGGCAAATAAAATCCTGAAGTCCTGCTCAACCCGCCAATTGGCAGACGAGTGATTCAGACAGGATGGATTGCGTGGCATCCTGGACCCGGTACTCCAGCCGCATGGCCGGCCCATCCGGATTCTCTTCATCCCCTGGCGTCATGAATCGCGCCTGACAGGACCAGGTCTGGGGCCCGTCGTGCGTGTCGCACTGGACGAACCATTCCCTGTAGTCAACGCGAGCCTTCTTCACGAGCGCACCGAGCGTCCCGGCCTCCTTCAACTGGGAACAGGACTCACCGGTTGCCGCCAGCGCCATGCCAGACTTCTCAATGAAGTCGAGCGCCACCCGCGAGTCATCAAGCTTCAGGCGTTGCGTGCCGGGCTTCTCCGCGCGGGGCCAGAAGGATGTCAGGGACACTCCATCCAGTGAGCCGAGGAGTTTTCTCTGATTCACGTCATAGAGACGCACGGTCTTCCCGGCAGTGACCAGCAGCACGCCACCGCGGGACATCAGCGAGAGGTCGGTGCCGCCGGGCAGCGTGAGCTTCTCGGGTTCAACGAACTTGCCGCCTGCATTCCAGCGCAGGGGGGAGGAAGCATTCGCGACTTCGACCGGCTCCGCCCGGTAGTAGATGGCCCCTCCCGAGAGGTTGCTACGAACCCAGTTGCTCTCCCCCAGGAGGTCCTCGCCACGGGGCCCGATGAGGTCCATTTCCGCGGAGGCATCCAGGGCCGTTTGCTCCTCGTCGGAGACGGCTTCCGGACGCAGGTCATCATTCGATGCGCGCTTCGTGCTGGGGCCGAGCTTTCGGGCGAGCTCGAGCACCTGCGTCCCCTCGGAGAGGTCCGAGCCATACTCCGCCACCCGCGTCTCCACGCGCGTCCACTTGTCCCCGGAGAGGCGATAGGCGTGTGCCAGACCGGACTCCCCCTCTGAGTCGACGGGGTATTGCGCGCCTTCGAAAACCAGGACGCGCTGGCCCTCTCTTTCAGCGCGCTCGGGAGGCTTCATGGGAGGGCTGTCATAGTGAGCGACGAGCGCGACAGGCCGACCCTCCGGGTCGAACCCGAGTTCGTCGGTACGCCCCACGCCGGGCAGCGGCAGCGGAGTGCCCTGTCCGGCGACGAGATCCACCAGCCAGGCACGTGGGACGCGCTGATCCTTGAAGGACTGGAGGACGGTCCCCTTGCGGCCATCGAGGCTCCAGGAGAACTGTGCGAGATCACAGCCCCCCGGGAAGGTGAAGAGGGTCCGGCGGGTGTTGCGTCTACCTTCGAAACGCACCCACCTGCACGTGTCACCCTCCAACTGGGCAAAGGAAAGCGTGTCATCGCTGACCGGAGGCGGAGCAGCGGCGGGGCTTGCTTGCGCCGGAGGGGACGCGGGCGGCGTGGGAGCCGACACGGGGTCCTGGGTCTTCGACTTGCACGCGCTCGTGGCGAGCGCGGCGGCAAGGAAGCAGGTGGTGCCAAGTTGGCGGAACATATGCGTGCTCCTGCGATAAGACTGGCGGACTCTGGCATGGAGGAGTGTCCATGGATAGAGGACGCGCACGGTGTTGGGAGTGACCCCGCCACGGCGCCAATCCCCCCTGCGCCACGGCCCTGCCCTCCCCACAACCCATTCAGTTTCAGGCTGTCGAAGCCATTCCTGACCAATCAGGTCGTTCCACGACTCCAGGCGCTTCGTGCCAATGACAAAGCGGGACTTCGCGTCTCCTCGTTTGCCGTCGTCCTGATGCCCCGCCCCTAGCCCGCGCGGGCCCTGGTGCGTGAAGGCAGTTCGAGCTGGGCCTCCACGAGCCGCGAGTAGGCCCCGCCGCGCGCGAGCAACTCCGCGTGCGTGCCCTGCTCCACGATGCGGCCCTTCTCCAGGACGAAGAGGATGTCCGCGCCGGCCACGGTGCTCAGCCGGTGGGCGATGGTGACGCGAGTACAAGAGAGGGATTGCAGTGCCTGCTGCACGCGCCGCTCGGTGACGGCGTCCAGCGCGCTCGTCGCTTCGTCCAACAACAGCACCGAGGGCCGACGCACCAGCGCGCGCGCCAGGGCCAGCCGCTGCCGCTGCCCTCCGGAAAGACTGGCCCCCTGATCTCCCAGTGGCGTGTCGTAGCCCAGCGGCAGCGCGAGGATGTCCTCATGGATGCCCGCGCGCGTCGCCGCGTCCACCACCGCCGCCAGCGGGATGGACGGATCCGCGAAGGCGATGTTGCTGCGCACCGACGCGTTGAACAGCCGCGTGTCCTGCACGACGATGCCCAGTTGCTGGCGCACCGAGTCGCTCTCCAGCTCCGTCAGGTCCATCCCGTCGAAGAGCACCCGCCCCGCCTCCGGCCGGTACAACCCCAGGAGCACGCGCGCCAGCGTGGACTTGCCTCCGCCGGAGGGGCCGACGATGGCCGCCCATTGCCCCGGTGCGATTCTCAGCGACACGTCCTGCAGGGACGGTGACTCCAGCGCGCCGTAGCGGAAACGGACGCCCTCCACGGTAATGCCACCGGCCAGCTTCGGCGCGGGCCGCACCTTTCGTGCGTCCTGCTCCGGGGCCGTCTCCAGCAGGTCGTCGATGCGCTCCAGGTAGCCGCCAGCGAGCTGCACCTGCCCGCCCACCGCGACCAGGGAGGCCAGGGGGGCCAGCGCGCCCAGCGCCAACGCCTGCGCCGTCAGCATCGCCCCCAGCGTCAGCTCGCCGCGCAGCACCTGCCACAGCCCCGTGCCCAGCAACACCGACGGCGCGCCCACCAGGAGTCCCGCCGCCAGCGCTTCCACCACGCCCTGGTAGTAGCGCTTGCGCGAGGAGGCATTGAGCTGCCGCGTGTAGAGCTCCTCCCAGTGCCCCACCGCCTGTCCCTGCGCGCCGGAGGACTTCAGGACCTCCAGGCCGGACAGCATCTCCACCGTGAAGTCCTGGGACTTGGCCTGCGCGTGCATCTCGCTGGCGAGCAGCTCCTCGCGCCGCCGCCGCGTCGAGAGCAGCACCAGCACCTGCGCCGCCGCCACGGCCCCTACAGCCAGGAGCAGCGGCCGGCTCAGGCCCGCCAGCATCCCCACCGAGGACAGGATGAGCAGCCCGTCCAGCATCACCGCCAGCGTGGCCGCGCCCAACGCCTCGCGGATGATGGCCAGGCTGTTGATGCGCATCATCAGGTCGCCCGACGAGCGCTGCTGGAGGAAGGCATACGGCAGTGACAGCAGGTGCCGCACCAGCTGGCCCGCCATGCCCACGTCCAGCTCCACGCGCAGCCGCACCAGCAGGGCCGAGCGCAGTGACGTGGCCAGGACGTGGCACACCAGCACCAGCCCCACGCCGACTCCCAGCGCCGCCAGCAGGCTCGTGTCCTGCCGTGGCACCACCCGGTCCACCGCCATGCCCGTGAGGAAGGGCAGCACCAGGGACAGCCCCTGCAGCACCAGCGACACCGCGAAGATGCGCGTCCAGTTGCCTGCGTGCCCGCGCAGCAGCGCTGGCAGGCGGCGCAGCAGGGCAGGCCGCGTGTGGCCACCGCGGAGCGCGGACGTGGGCTCGAACAGCAGCGCCACGCCGGTGAAGGCGTCGCGGAACTCGTCCCAGGACAACCGCCGCCGCCCCAGCGCCGGATCCACCACGGCCACTCCGCCCCGCCACAGCCCGTCGAAGACGACGTAGTGGTTGAACTCCCAGTGGAGGATGGAGCCGCGGTCCAGCGCGGGCAGTTCGTCCATGCCCAGGCTCACTCCACGCGCGTCCAGACCGAAGCGCTTCGCTGCCTCCACCAGCGCCAGCGCGTGCGCGCCTCCGCGCCCGGCCCCCACCGCTCCGCGCACCTCCGCCGGCCGCGCCGGGGCGCCATGGTACGCCAGCACCATGGCCAGGCACGTGGGGCCGCAGTCCGCCGCGGTGAACTGCTGGAGGAGCGGCACCCGGCGCCACCGCCGCTTCAGCTCACGCCACGCGCCCATGCCTCACCTCCGCCCGCCGCGCGCCTGCGCCCACAGCGCGGCCGCCAGCGACTCCGTGCCCACCTGCACTTCGACCGTGCTCGGGGTGCCCGGCGCATCGCCACCCGCCGACGAAACGTCGTGCGCCCGGACGAGCACGCCCGGCGCCAGCCTCCCGCTCAACGCCTCCGGCCCTCGCGTCCCCGTGTCCACCCATTCCACCTCGTAATCGCGCATGCCCTGCGCCGTCCGTGCTCGCACTCGCAGCCCCGGATGCAGCGAGCCCTGGTGTTGATCGGGCACGGAGAAGAACAGCCGCGTCCGCGTTTCGCCCTCGGGCTGCGTCGCTAGCGACGGGTCCATGTGAGCGCCCTGGGACAACACCTCCACCACTCCGGGGACGCTCACCACGCGGGCCACCGGCACGCGCGTCGCGAAGAAGCCCAGGAGCGCGATCGCGACCTCCAACGGCAGCGGCAGCCAGCGCACCCAGCTCGGGTGCTCCAGCCGCACCGGCTCCGCGGCGGGCCCGCGCGCATGGCGCTCCAGGGCCTCGCGCCTGAAGGGCGTATTCCCTTTCTCAGCGGCCATGTCGCGACTCCAGCGGCGTGCGGAAGGACGCGAGCAGCATCCGGTCCCACGCCGGCTCCTCGTCGCTGATGGCCGCCAGCAGCGCGAGCGCGATGCCCACCGAGCCCGTCAGGAAGCTGGCGTTGTCCTCCACCCGGTCCGGGTAGATTTCGCGAGGAAACCACACCGCGTAGCCACCGACGCCCTCGCCGGGCACGCGCCGCGCCACGAGCCGCGCGAAGCACTCGCGCGCCTCGCGGCCGAAGGCCTCCTCCCCCGTCAGCCGGTACATGCGGTGGAACAGGTGCGCCAGCCCCGCCTCGCCGTGGCACAGCCCGCCATCCATCACATCGCGCGTCTCCTCGGGCCGGCGCACCGCGCGCAGGCCCGTCTCCACCGCCACCCGCTCCCACTCCGCGTTGCCCACCGCACGCGCGGCCATCAGCAGCGTCGAGGCCACACCCGGATCCCCGTAGCACCACGCCCCCCGCGACACCTGGGAGCGCCGCACCTCGTTGTCCGCGTAGTAGGCGAAGGCGGACAGCGAACTCGCGGGCTGCCGCTGCGCGAGCAGCCACCGCACCGCCTCCTCCAGCGCGGGCCCCACCCGCGCCCGGTCGACGCCGTGCGCCCACGCGGCCGCCAGCAGGCCCACCACGCCCGGGTTGCCGTGGGCCACGCCCAGGTTGTAGCCGCCATCCTGCTGCTTCTTGCGGGTGGTCGTGGGGATGAGCTCCGGAGGGGTCCGCCACGCCCGTCCCCGCGGCCCCAACTCCGACACGGCCAGCAGGTGGTGGACGACGCGCTCCAGGCACCGGCGCGCCCGGGCCCCCGGAAGCCGCTCCAGCGCGAAGACGCCCAGCCCCACCAGCCCGGCGATGAGATCGTAGTGCTGCACCCAATGCTCGACGCCCAGGGCGTCCTCCAGCGCCGCCTCCACGTCCTCCAGCGGATCTTCCTGCGCGCCCAACTGGTCCGGCAGCAGGTGCGCGCCCAGGTGCTGCATCACCCACGACACCTGGACGAAGCCGCCATGCAGCGCCGGGCGCATCCACTGGCGCCCCACCTCCTCCAGCGCCCCGTCCAGGAAGCGCGCCGCGTGCTCCGGATCATCTCCTCCGGGCCACACGCGCGCCAGGTAGCCGTGCAGCAGCGCCTGACTCGATAAACGCTCCGCGATGCGCATGCCCTTGTGAGTGAAGGGCTTGTGCAGCTCAGTGGTGATGGCACGCACCGTCTCCGCGGCCTGATCCGCCAGCGATCCAGTGAGCAGCGGCCACCACCGGGGGGCCTCCTGGGTGGGACGGATGGAATGGGCAATCATGGGCGTGGCTCCTGCGCGCGGGCGCGCGCGAGCTGGGACTGGTAGGTCCGGGCGAGGAAGTCGTAGAGCACCAGCTCCTGCGCGCGCGCCGCGGAGCGCAGCATCCGGTTGGCGTGCATGTGCAGGTGGATGCCGGCCACCGTGGGCAGGGACACGCCGAGCCGGCCCTCGCGCAAGGCCACCTCCAGGCGCCGCCGCACGGGGACAAGCCGCTCCGAGCGCTCGCGCAGCACGGCGAGCCCCTCACTGAGCAGCGGGCTGCTTTCCGCGTCCGGCGCCCAGGCCGCCTCCAATGCGGCGCGGGCCTGACGGTAGCGGGCACCGAGCTGGTGCGTGAAGGCCGTGTCCATGCGGAACTCCCGCCCGAAGAAGTCGCGGGAACGCTCGGCCACCGTCAGCTTCGCGCGCGCATCCAGGCCCAGGTCCTCCAGCAGCAGAGCCATGCCCCGCAGGGTGAGCTGCCACCGGGCCTCCGCGCCCGCGTCCCCATCCAACAGTGCCATCAGCTTCAGCACCGCCTCGCTGTCCGCGTGGAACAGCTCCTCGGCCAGGGCCATGCCCTCCGGACCGCCGTAGCGCTCCAGCTCACGCTCGTACGTGTCGAGTTGCACCTTCCACACCACGCCGGCCCGCGCCAGCGGTGCCACCGCGGCGGAGAGCGCCGGCAGTGCGTCGCGGTGAAGGCGGCCCGGATCCCCGTGCAGCCGCAGGCGCACGTGCCAGTCCGGATCCTCGAAGCGGATGAAGAACCAGCGGTCCACCACGCCCTCGCGGACGAGCCGCTCCGCCAGCGGCGTCACCGCGTCGCACAGCACGTCATCCGCGCCAGCGGTGCCCGCGTACAGCTTCGCGTAGAGCCACTCCGAGCCCGGCGCGAAGTGCCGGGGGACACCGGCGGAAGGACCACTGCGCGGGGCAGGCACGGAAGCCGTGGGCTCCTGGCGCCGCACCATGGGGAGGAACAGCTCATGGACGAATCTCCCCTCCGGACCGTGAGTGCACAGCGAGTCCGGCCCGACGAGCTGCTCACGCAGCACGGCGCGGGCGCTGTCCTTCACCAGCGACGCGAGCGTCTCCACGCACAGGACGTTGTCCAGGTCCAACGGCAGCACGTTGTCGCCATTCACCAAGGCCACGTGGCGCGGCAGGCCCAGCCGCTCGCGAAGCGCTTGCACGGCCCGGAAGCACTCCTCGCCGCGCGCCGCGCCCAGCGGCTTCAGCACGTCCGGCCCCAGCCGCCACCTCGCCAGCGACAGCACCACCCGGCCGGACACCACCCGCGGCAGGAAGTCCAGGCCCTCCAGCACGCCCCAGCTCCACGACAGGCCCACCGCGCGCCCCTCGTGCTGGAGCATGCCCAGGAAGCGGTAGACGCCCAGGCCTCGGGCGAAGTTGTGCGCGGTCGTGAGTCGCGGCAGCACCTCGCGGCCCAGCCGCTTCGAGCGCAACACCACGCGCCCATCCACCACCGACACCCGCAGGTCCTCCACCGGGAGCTGCTGCGCGTCGGGCGCGCCAGAGGCCCCCAGGAAGGGAATCTCGTGCCCGCGCAACTGGGGCCGCAGCAGCACGTTGCCAATGCGTCCCTCCGGCAGGTGCACCACCTCCGCGAAGACGGCGTCCGGGCGGAGCGCCTCCTCGGCGCGCAGGTGCCGCTCCACCGCGTCGCGCAGCGCCGGGTCCCCATGACAGAAGCGGCCCAGGGTGTTGGCGCCAGAGGGTCCTGCCGCGCCGCGCAGCACCAGCGAGAAGTCCCCGCTCGCGAAGGACTCGTCCGATGCGGCCAACACGCTGAAGCCCACGGAGATGGCGTCTGGCGGCGGCACGGGCTTCTCCGAGGACAGCGCTTTCAGGTCCTCCTCGCCCAGCGTCAGCACGCGGGCGCCCGGGCTGGCGGTCAGCCGACGCATCAGGTGCAGCTCGCGCGCACCGAACGTCCCCCCTGCATCCGTCGAGGAGGGGAAGGCCAGCCCGAGCAACAGCGGCGCCCCATCCGCGGCGGGCGCGTTGGACACCTGGAAGCCCACGCCGGACTCCTCGTCGAGCGCCTCCATCAGCGGCACCTCGCGGCCCTCGTAGCGGCGCGTGAAGGCCTCGCAGAACGCGCTCAGCGGCGAGCGGCCCGCCTGGGGCCCCATGCGCCGGACGAGTTCCACCGCGCGCGTCACCTCCGCCAGCACCTCCGGTCCCAACGTGGCGCCGGGCGCCGGACGGTAGAGGTCCACCTGGAAGAGGCGCGGGAGCTCCACCTTCACGGGAAGCGACTCGAGCCGAGTGGCGATGGAGAGGTAGGCCTCTTTCGACCGGCCGGGACCCTCCGCATCCAGTCTCGCCAGCTGATCTCCGACGTCCTCCAGACATGTGGCCGCCTCCAGCGCCACCTGCGCGGCCTCGCCGGGACCCGCCTCATGCGCCAGCACGCGCAGCCGCGCCACCAGGTACGGGAGCGGCTCCGGCCCGGTGACGGGCACGGCCAGCTCCGGCACCAGCAGGTCGTTGTCCACGAGCGTGCGCACGTACCCGGCGGCCTCCTGTGCATCCACCTCCGCGTCCAGCGCGACCAACGTCCGCACCAACTGCTCCGGCCGGGCCCCTGCGCGCGCGTGCTCCAGCACCGCTTCCAGGTACGCATCCGGCCGCACCGAGGACAGGTGGTGCCGGCGCGCCGCGTCCACGTGCCGCGTCTCCACGTAGCGAAGCCGCCCGGCCGCGCGGTACAGGCTGCCATTGGGGCGGTAGCGGAGCACCTCGCGCAGGGCCGGGTGGCGCACCAGCGCCTCCACCAGTCGCGTGAGGTAGTCCATGTCCAGACGGGTGTCGCGCTGGCACTCGCGCACGTCCGCCACCGCCAGGTGCGTGCGCGCTCCCAGGCGCCCCACGGAGCACGACGCGAAGAGGCCGAAGGGCGTGCAGCGCCCCGCCATGCGCAGGAAGTAGCGCACCAGGGCCTGCTCCACCTTGAGGCCGTACTCGCTGTCCGGCGCCTGGAACCAGAGCGGCAGCTCCTCCTCCAGCGAAGGCGACGCGACGAAGAGGGCCTCACGCACCTCCGGCCGCTCCACGTACGCGCGCAGCCTCGTGCGCAACAGCGCGCGATCCGCGTCCAGCGCCTTCGCGAGCGATTCGGTGGCGTGCGGCGCGGTGAGCCGCGAGTTCCAGTGCTCCATTGCGTCGAAGGGCAGGAGCGGAGTGCGCAGGACGAAGAAGTCCGCCGGTTCCATCACGGATTCGGCGGGAGTCGTGCGCTGCCTCTCGGGAGCGCGGCGGCGGGGCTGGGACATCGCGGCGGACCTCGGAACCGGGTGCGGGAAACGCCCCGGGCCGGCGAGCACCGGCCCGGGACAATCGCTCACCATGGCTCGGAAGCGGACCTCACCTCCGAGCGCATGGCGCACGCATCAGAAGCAGCAGCCGTAGAACTCGCCCGTCGAGCAGAGCACGTTCGTGTAGCAGACGGTGGCCTCGGTCGGCTCCGTGCCAGTGCAGGCGACGACGGAGGGCGGGGCGCCACCGGCAACCTGCTTCATCTCGGTGTCGTTCAGCGCGCGCAGGGTGTCCTTCGACAGCGTCAGCTTCTTGGTGGGCTTCTTCATGATTCGTTTCTCGATGTAAGGCCGCACGGAGTTGCGCGGTCGAAACGAATTACGAAGCCACCTGGAATTCCTGGTCGTTGCCCCAATCACTTATCAGCGTTCCGCGTCCTGTGGAGGCAGCCACGTGAGCACGTTGCGCGACCACAGATTGCGGAAGGTGGCGACAAGCTTCGCGCGCTCCACGGGATCCGTCATCTCGTTGGCGTCGGCAATCTCAGCAATGCTGGTGGTGCCATCCGCGAGCCCGAGCAGTTCCCGCTCCATGTCGCTGGCGCCGAGCCCGGGGGGCAGCAGGAAGCGGGTCGGATCCAGGCCGGTGGTGCGCTCCACACTCTGCGCCGTGGGGCGCTCCAGGAGATGAGGGTGCACCCACGCGCGGCTCCAGGAGCCCACCGCCAGCGGGCGCAGCGACTCCACGCGCTCAGGCGGCACGTCGTCGCGCAACACCTGAAGGAGAGCCTCCAGGTTGAGCAGGGCCCTCGCCAGCGGCGGCGCCATGCCCGCGGGCACCCGCGCGCCCGCCATCGCGCGCACCGCGAACACGGCCGTGGCGATGGACACCATCACCCCCGCGTTGGAGGCACCCACGTGCAGGGGCCCCCCGGCGAGCCGCACGCGGCGGCGACCCTCGAAGACGAGCGGCCACAGGTCCGGCCGGGACTCCACCGCCAGGCGCTCCTGCTCCGCCGCGGTCCAATCCGGGTGCGCCTGCTTCGCCTCCTCCAGGCTGACGGACTCCCTCAGCCCACGCACCTCGTCCGCCGTCAGCACGCGCGCGCGCGTGAGCAACTCCAGCACGTGCGGGGACAGGCGCGCGCCGCACGCGGCCACCAGCACATCGCATGGCAGATGACGCGCCTCGCCGCCCTCGTGGTACGTGACGCCGTCGCGGGTGACGCGCACCGCGCTGGCGTTCGGCACCAGCCGCGAGCCCGTCGCCTCCACCAGCCGCGCGAAGTGCGGCAACCGGTGCATGCCCCGTGGCGCGCCGCGCATCAGCAGCGTCACCGGCTGGCCCGCCATCATCAGCGCCCCGGCCTGCTCGAAGCCGGAGATGCCACCGCCCAGCACCGCCACGCGCCGGCCGGCCATCTCCGCCGCGGAGCGCAGCCCCTCCCGCACCTCCACGCGCGAGCCGGGCTCCACTGAGTCTGGAGGCAGGGGCCGCCGCTCATACCAGGCGGTGACGAGAACCTCTTCGGCGCGCACCTCGATGCGGCCCTCGGGCGTCTCCACCTCCACCGTCACGCCGTCCGCGTCGGGGCGCAGGCCCACGCAGCGGTGGCGGCAGCGGATGTCCAGGCGCCCCATCTGGATGACGCGTGCGTAGTAGTGCAGCACGTCCTCGCGCTCGCACTCCAGCGAGTCGCGGCAGTCCAGCGGCAGGCCGCCCACCTCCCAGTGCGAGGCGGGCGACAGGTAGACGAGGCCCTCGATATGGGCATGCAGCGAGGCCAGCGGGGTGGCGCCGGCCTCCAGGGCCAGGGCGGGAATGCCACGCGCCCGGGCTTCGAAGAGGGCAGCCACCGCGGTGGGGCCGCCGCCAATGACACACAGCTTCGTCGTGAGGGTCGTCATGCGCGCGCCAGCCTATACACGGTTCGGCTGCCCAAGCGCGATGAGGGCTTTTTTTGAAAGGAATCGAGCCAGGATTGCCGCCTCATTTCGTATGGGATGCGGACACGCCGGTGAGCGGGGAAAGCGCATGCGCATCTTCCAGGACATGGGGAGGCTCCTCCAGGAGCGGTGGCTGAAGGTCCAGCACAGCGAGGAGGCCTTTCCCGACATCGCGGCCGAGGTCCTGCGGGAGCTGGCCCCGCATCAGGCGTTCAAGACGCTGGAGCCCCTGGAGTGGCTCTACGGGACGCGCGACTTCCCGAAGCAGCTCACCACGCGTCCGGGCTTCGGCCAGCCCGCGCTGACGGTGTTCTCCGACTCCCGCCTGCTCATCGACCTGTACAACTGGGTGGACGGCACCACCGACATCCACCAGCACGGCTTCTGTGGCGCCTTCCAGGTGCTCCAGGGCAGCAGCATCCACGGGCACTACCGCTGGCACGAGCGGCACAAGGTGAACAGCCGCCTCGCGCTCGGTGACATGGAGCTGCTGTCCGTGACGGGGCTGCGCACGGGCGACATCCACCGCATCCACGGAGGGGACCGGTACATCCATTCCCTCTTCCACCTGGATCGGCCCTCGGTGACGTGCGTGGTGCGCACGCTGCACTCGCCGGAAGGGGGCTTCCAGTACTCGTACAAGAAGCCGCACCTGGCCTACTACCCGGGCGTCGAGGACGCGCACACCAGCAAGGTGCTCCAGTCCCTGTCACTGCTGGCGGAGCTGAACCCACCGGAGCGCACGAGGCTCATCTCCGGCCTCATCGAGCGCTCGGACCTCCTGACGTGCTTCCTCGTCTTCGAGCGGCTGCTCCAGTTGCACAAGAAGCTGGAGGCGCTGGACCCGTATTGGGACGTGGCGGTGCGCACGCATGGCGCGCTGGCGAAGGAACTCCGCCCGGTGTTCAAGGAGTACATGCGCCAGGCGTTGCTCATCGACCGGCGAGGTCAGGTGAAGGACCCGGAGCACCGCTACTTCCTCGCGCTCCTCTTGAACGTCGAGCGGGGCGAGCACATCCAGCAGCTCGTGCACCAGCGCTTCCCGGACCGGGACCCGGTGAACCTGATCATGAAGTGGGTCACCGCGCTGACGCAGCCGGCGGAAGGCGGGGGCCGGGCGCGCGACTCGCTCGGGGTGCCGCTGGACGAGTCCGCCCTCATCGTCTTCCGCGAGCTGCTCCATTCCCGCGGCCACGCGGAGGTGATGGCCCGCCTGAAGGAGACCTTCGACGCCGAGGAGGTGGACGGCCAGTCGGACGACATCGCCGCGCTGGCGGCCTCCCTGCGCGAGTCTGCGCTGTTCCGTCCCCTCTTCCGGGGCTGAGCGGGCGCGGGCTCCCTTCTCATTCACTTCAAGGTCGCGCCGCTACGCTTCGGACTCCGGATACGCCTGCGCGTCGGGTTGCTTGCTGGCGCGGACGACCGCGACCCACGCGAGCAGGACCAGCAGCAGTGCCGGAAACTCCACGATGAGCCGCGTCGCATCGGCACTGCCACGCTCGGGGTGGGGGTCCAAGGAGAAGCTCAGCTGGCGCTTCCAGGGCAGCTGGTAGGTCCAGCTGGTGGAGTGGCGGCGACTGAGGAACTTCACCTCCCAATCCGAGGTCGGCCCGGGTTGCGTGGGGCCGATCCCGGTGGCGCTGGCGATATGAAGCCGGATCAATCGCGCGTCGGTCCAGCCCACCCACCATGAACGGCCGTGGATGAAGGGAGACCGCAGCGGCTGGGCGGAGGTCCTGCCCACCGAGAAAGAGTACCAGGGGCTGAGGTACCAGACGGCCGTCAAGGCCAAGGCCAGCACCAGGAGTGCCTTCGGGAGAAGACGCCGTGCTCGGGAGCGCCGTGACGTGGGTTCGGACATCTGCCCGCCCACTGTAGCGCCACTTGGTGCGCATACCCAGGCGGTGCGACCTTCGTCGTGCTCGACGACTCGCGCATCAACGAGCAGCCCGGGTTCGACCTCAGCCAAGAATTCAAATCAAACCCAAGATGACGATCAGGTCGTCCGCTCAGGCGGGATCCCGAGGCTGTTTCAGCCCTTACCCTTCGGGCGGCTCACGGTGTACATGACGATGTTGTGGTCCGAGCCGCCAGTCGGGCCGGCCCTCACGTTCGAGACCTTGCACCCGTAGGACATCGCATAGTCAATCTTGCCGTGACCGTGGCTCTCCACGCCGCCATGAGTGGCCATGCCCGCCTGCTGGGCAATCCAGCCGGGCGACCACTTCCCCTTCGTCGACGCCGGTTCGTTCCAGTCGCCGCCGATGAGCAGGCCCTCGTCAGGGTTCTTCTCGATCTTCCGCTGCGCGAAGCCGAGCAGCTTCTCGGAGAGCGACTTGTAGGTACTCACGCGGTTCTTCGGCCCGACGGGCTCCCCACCCTTCCAGTCGACCGAGGGCGGCTGGTGGGCCGAGACCACCTGCAGCCAGCCCGCGAGCTTGACCGCGGTGGCCGCTCGCGGCGGAGCATGGCCACCACGCACGGTGGTCCAGCCGCCGCCCTCGCCCTGGATGGACGTCTTCTGCCCCTGGAGCAGGCTGTCCTTCACGAGGATACCCGTCTCGCCATGGTCCTTGGCTCCGGGGAAGGTCACCAGGTGGTAGCCGGGGATGTTCTCCAGGGCCTTGTGGTAGCCGTTGATCTCCTGGAGCTGAACGAAGTCGAGTTTGTTCTTCTTGGCGAAGTCGCCCAGCCACTTCTGCACGTCCTTGGGATTGCGGTCGCGCTCGACGTTGTAGGTCGCGCCCTTGAGCTGCGACGGGGTCTTGCCCTTGCTGTCGCTGCCACCGGTCGCACTGGCCTGGGCGGTGGTGCTGCCTTCAGTCCCGGGGGTGGCGGTGGCGCTGATGCGCTTCAGCGATTGGTCCATCCGCTCGCCGACGACCCCCTGCGGCTTCCCTTCCCAGCCGTTGTCGCGCTTGTAGGCGACCACCGCCTTGGCGGTCTTGGCGTCGAAGCGGTCGTCGGCGGCACCCTTGAAGCAACCGGCCGACTTCAGGCGCTCCTCGACCTTCTGGACGCGGTTGCCAGTGGAGCCGACGTGGAGGGGGCGGTGGTGGGGAGTGGTTCGCATGATTTCCATGATTCTCGCCCATCGAGAGGAAATGTTTCTTCTGTTCGCGCCGACTCGGCAGGGCTTGCCGCACTGCACAATGGCGACCCGGCTTCGTCAGGAAGCATGCAAAGGAACGAAGGTCTTGCTCGACGCGGGCGCGCGGACCCTCCACATCGGTCCGGAGCAGAGTTCCATCCGTTCGCGAAGGGAATGACACGATGAGCACTGGAAGCTTCATCTGGTACGAGCTGATGACCCACGACCCCGACGCCGCCGCGAAGTTCTATGGCGCCGTCGTTGGCTGGAAGATCTCGGCCCCGTCCGAGTCCATGCCGAACGGACAGGACTACCGCATGATCATGCGCGGCGATGGCGGCTCTGCCGGCGGCGTGCTGCGCCTTTCAAAAGACATGGTGCAGCATGGCGCACAGCCCTGCTGGCTCGGCTATCTGCACGTGGCCGATGTCGACGCGTCCCTCCAGGCCATGGTCGCCGATGGCGCCAGGGTGGTGATGCCGCGCATGGATCTTCCCGTCGGAAAGATCGCGATGGTCGCCGACCCGATGGGCACGCCCTTCTACGTGATGGCGCCGATTCCACCGCCCGGCAAACCCGAGGCGAAGAGCGACGTCTTCGACGTGAAGGAGTCGCAGCGCATCCGCTGGAACGAGCTGGCCAGCCCCGACCTCACGCGCGCCAGGACGTTCTACGCGAAGCACTTCCACTTCCAGTTCAACGACGTGATGCCCATGGGTCCGATGGGCGACTACTGCTTCATCGACCACGACGGCGTTCGGCTCGGCGCCATCATGCAGAAGCCCGCCGAGGGCCCCGGCCCCACTGGCACCTGGCTGTTCTACTTCGGCGTCCCCTCGGTAGCCGAGGCGCAGCGCGCCATCACCGCCAACGGTGGCAAGGTGCTGCAAGGTCCGCACGAGGTGCCCGGCGGCGACTGGATTGTCGTTGCAACGGACCCCGCGGGTGCCGCATTTGGTGTTGTAGGACGCAAGGGCGAGTGAGCCCAAGGAGCGCAACCATGACGAACCCCGTGAACAAGGCCCTCATCTGCCTCTGGTACGAACGCAATGCCGAAGAAGCGGCTGCGTTCTACGCCCGCACCTTCCCCGGCAGCTCCGTTGGCGCCACGCACCGCGCACCTGGCGACTACCCGGACGGCAAGGAGGGGGATGCCCTCACGGTGGAGTTCACCGTGCTGGGCATTCCGTGCATCGGCCTCAATGGCGGTCCCGCCTTCAAGCACAGTGAAGCCTTCTCGTTCCAGATCAGCACGAAGGACCAGGAGGAGACGGACCGCTACTGGAAGGCCATCGTCGGCAACGGCGGTCAGGAAAGTCAGTGCGGGTGGTGCAAGGACAAGTGGGGAATCTCGTGGCAGATCACCCCTGCCGCCCTGACGGACGGCATGAGCGATCCGGATCCGGCCGTGCGCAAGCGGGTGTTCGCCGCGATGATGGAGATGCAGAAGATCGACATCGCGGCGATCAACGCGGCGCGCAAGGGCTGATGCCCGCGAGCGAAGAATGCAAAAGAATTCCGGGGGGTCCTTCCCTGGAGGAACGGCGGTTCGCGCTCCCGCGAGCCGCTTCCACCAGGAGCCTTCATGTTCCGGATTCCGTCCCTGTGCCTCTGCCTCTTCGCCTCGCTCGCCATCGCCGACGAGTCCGCCTCCAAGCCCGCGCGGCTCACCGTGGCCCAGAAGAACGGCTGGGCCACCTACGACACGGAGCTGAAGAAGAAGGAGGACGCGGTCAACAAGGCCTGCGGGTCGTCCTTGAAGAGCAGCTACGACAGGTCGACCTACCCCGCCTTCGACCCGATGAAGGACCGGACCCAGAGCGCCTGCCAGTCCGCCGTGGGCACCCTGGTCGAGGTTTGTGGCACCCCGGATGGCAAGGCGGCGGTGAAGGAGGCCGTCACCAAGACGGTCTGCAAGCTGTCGACGGAGGGAACCAAGGTCTCGCTCGACGGGAGCGTGCTGACCATCCACATCGACCCGGCGAAGAGCTCCATCGCGGGCAAGGAGCCCGGGAACTACAGCTGGAAGAGCGCCCTCGAGGAGATTCTGTAGCCGCGGCGTGAGCGGCTCGTGCCAGGACCGCGCCTCTAACGGCGCGCCTGGGCGCGGGCAATGATGGCCCCCCTCGTCACACCTGCCTGCTCGAAGCAGAGCGCGGCGCGCGCGAGCGCCTCGGTCAACGACGGGACCTCCTCGTGTTGATCCGCGCCGGGACGGACGAAGCTGGTGACGGCCCTCGCGAGTCTCGCGGTGGTCGAGTTGATCACCACGAAGAACCCCTTGCAGTACTCGCGAGCCAGGTCGGCGATCTCGGCCTGATGATCCGCCAGCAGCATCCGCTGTGAATGCGTCAGCGGACGGGACCGCGAGAAGTCGATGATCAAGACATAGGGCTCGCGCCGGTGGATGAGCTTGGAAAGGCTCCGGAGGATGCTTTCCATCTCGCTGTCCGTCGTGGTGTCGCCACGCTGGACAATGGCCAGGGGCCAGAGCGATTCGTCGAGGGTGTACATGGAGGGAGATGTCTCAACCGGCGGTTTCAGTGAAACATACACCACCCGCGAATCAGCGCGACAGAGCACCGAAACCTGCAACACAAGAAATCTGCAACAAATCAGATGTCCCTGTGACGTTGACACGCATCCGGGCGCGACGAACTTTCCAGACAGGAAGCTGCGCTTCTCCCCTGCTTCCAGGAAGCCGAGCGCCTTCACGCATGGATACGACAGGCGAACCCCCCTTCATCTCCACCGGGCAGCTCCCCGCGGCGGAGCAGGTCCGGGCGTTGGTGGACGAGGCCTACCAGCGCCATCAGGGGAACACCGAGGGACAGTGCTCCCAGGTCTACCCGGCGCTCGCCAGGGTGGATCCCCGGCTCTTCGGCGCGTGCGTGGTGGGCATCAACGGCAGCAGCCATGGGGCCGGGGACGTGGACCATCCCTTCTCCATCATGAGCGTCTCCAAGCCGTTCGTCTTCGCGCTCGTCTGTCAGTCCCTGGGGCCCGAAGAGGTGCGGCGCAAGCTGGGGGTCAATGGCACGGGCCTGCCGTTCAACTCGGCCATGGCCCTTGACCTGAGCCCGGACGGACGCACCAACCCCATGGTGAACTCGGGAGCGCTGGCGACCACGGGGCTCGTTCCAGGCAGCAGTCCCGAGGCCCGGTGGCGGTTCATCCATGAGGGGCTGTCGCGCTTCGCCGGACACCCGCTCGCGCTCGACGAAGAGGTGTATGCCTCAGCGATGGAGACCCACCACCGCAACCAGGGGCTCGCCTTCCTGCTCCACGGTCTGGGCCGCCTGGAGGCGGATCCGGTCCTGACGACCGGGCTCTACACGCGCCAGTGTTCATTGGCGGTGACCGCCAGGGAGCTCGCCGTGATGGGAGCGACCCTGGCGGACGGAGGCGTCAACCCGCTCACCGGGGCGCGCGTCGTCGACGAAGAGGTCTGTCATCACACGCTCGCGGTGATGGCCACGGCGGGGATGTATGAGACCTCCGGGGACTGGCTCTACGACGTGGGGGTCCCGGGCAAGAGTGGCATTGGCGGCGGCATCGTCGCCGTCGCGCCGGGCAAGGGCGGGCTGGGCACCTTCGCCCCGCTGCTCGACACGGCGGGCAACAGCGTCAAGGGTCAGCTCGTCGCGCGGTTCCTGGCTCCACGGCTTGGCTTGAGTCTGTTCATGTCACGCCCTCAGCCTGACACGACGCGGTGAGGCTTGGGGTTCTTCTGTCGGATTCGATAGAACCCCCTCCGTGCCGACCCCATCCCTCTCATCGCGCGGTGGCTTCGCCTCCTCCACGCTCGCGCTCTGGCTGATGTGTCTGGCCTTGTTCGGCATCTACACCACAAGCGAGGCGCGGTTGCAGACGGACTCGCTGTGGTCCATCCCTTCCGCGGCCAGCATCCTCCACGAGGGCAACACCGACCTGGACGAGTTCCGGCACTCGTTCTTCCCGGGGACCGCCTATGCGCGCAACGAGGCCGGTGGCCACACGTACTACGTGTACCCGCCGGGCGTGATGGTGTCCGCGCTCCCGCTCCTGGCCGCCGCCGAAGGACTCATCTCCCTGATGGAGCCAGTGCTGCCCCGCCTGGGGAGGTTCGGTGCCGAGGCGCTGGCCTGGCGGGTGCTGTTCCGGCACACAGGGAGGGAGTACCTGGGCTCGTTCGCCCTCACCGAGCAGCTCATCGCCTCTTTCTACGTCTGCGCCGCCGCGGCGGTGCTCCTCGTCACCCTGCGCAGGCGGGTGTCCCCGGGGGCGGCGCTCGTCACCGTGCTGCTTTTCGGGCTGGGCACCACGGCGTACTCCACCGCGAGCCGGGTGCTCTGGCAGCACGGCCCCGGGCTCCTCGCCATCGCCTGCGTCATGCTGTTGCTGGCCCGGCCCGCGCAGACCGCGCGCACCGCGTTCCTGCTGGGCCTCTGGGTCGCGGCCGCCTACGCCTGCCGGCCCACGCACTCCCTCACCGTCCTGGTGGTCACCGGGTTCATGGCCCTGCGCTTCCGCCGCCAGCTGCCGGCCTACTTCGCGGGCGCGGCGCTCGTCGCGATTCCCTTCTGCGCGTACCACCTGTCTGTCTACGGCTCGGTGTTCTCGCCCTACTACCGTCACTCGCTGGATCCACTCGCCGGCCGGTTCTTCATGGCCCTGGCCGCAAACCTCGTCAGTCCCTCGCGAGGCCTCTTCACCTTCTCACCGTTCCTCGTGCTGGGCGTCGTGGGCTTCGTCCAGCGATGGCGCAGCCGGAGCCTGGAGCCCTACGAGGTCGTCTTCGCCCTCATCCTGGTCCTGCACTGGGCGGCCATCTCCTCCTTCTTCATCTGGTGGGCCGGGCACTCCATTGGCCCGCGCTTCTTCACCGACGTGCTGCCCTACCTCGTCTACTTCCTCGCGTTCCCCGTGCAGACGGTGCTGGAGGCTCCCTCACGGAACCGCGTCCTCGCGGGCGCGCTGGTCGTGACGGCCGTGTTCAGCGTGTTCATCCACTGGCGGGCGTCCAACTCCTACGACGTCCACAACTGGAATTCTTTTCCGGCGGACGTGGACAAGGATCCTTCGCGCGTCTGGGATTGGAAGGACGCGCAGTTCCTGCGCGCCATTCCCGCCGGCTACTGGTGAAGGGGCTTGCCCAGCAGGGTCACTGCTTCGGCGCGGGCTTCGGGTCCTGGGTGGTGCGCAGGTCCGCGCGCACCACGGCGTTGCCGAAGCGCTCCACGTTGGTCAGCCAGGCCGCCGCGTTCTTCACGTAGCGCGCGGTGCCCGCCGTGTCCCACTTGTTGTAGAGGCGCGTGAAGCCACCGTCGAAGATGGCCCGCTTGCCGCCGTTGTCATGGAAGGCCGCCACCAGGTTGCCCGCGGAGCCATGAAGCAGCGGCGTGAGCTGCTGGCTCGGCTGGATGGTGGCGATGGTGATGCCCTCGTAGAGGTACTCCAGGCCAGTGGTGAGCAGGTGCCGGCGCAGCAGCCCCGGGCCCTCCCCGTCCTTGCGCAGGCCGACCGTCTGGTCGCCGATGATGTTGCCCACCATGACCGTGCCCAGCAGCGCCTGGCCCACCACGTTGGCGTCCGCGTAGTAGGGCGAGTTGTCGCCCCAGATGTACACGCCGTGTCCCGCGTCGAAGAACTCCTTGATGACCTTCACGTGCTCGGGCGTCAGGTGCTGCGTCTCGTCCGAGATGATCCACAGCTGACACGCCTTCTGGAGCGCCTTGCGCAGCTCCTTGGGGTCTGGCGCGCTGTTGACCCAGCGGTACACGGAGAAGCCCTTCTCCTTCAGCGCGGCCTTCGGCAGCGAGAAGTCGAAGTCCTGCGTGTAGAACTGGAGCACCGCCACCGTCTGCCCCTCGAAGGCGCCGTCCACCGCGAGGTCGTTCTGGTTGCCCTTCGCGTTGCCAAAGCCGTCGCGGGGCGCGGGGCGCACCGTTTCGCGCAGCTCCTGCGAGCCGTCATTGCGTGTCACCACCCGGCTGACGCTCTCCATGGGAGCGTTTTGGCCCGCCGCCTTGTTGTACTGCGCGAGGGCGGGAGTGGACGACAGGACGAAGGCAATGCAGCAGAACAGCGGACGGAGGGCACGCACGAGAACCTCGACGAAAAGGACGTGGCACCTTCCACGCACGGCCCCGCGAAAAGTTCTTCAGCTGGCGTCCGCCACCAGGCCGGGCGCAGCCGGTCCACCGAAGAAGCGCGAGAGCTCGGCCTGGGCCTCGCGGGCTTGCGCCGCGCTGATGCGCCCCTCGCGCTCCAGCCTCCCGATGATGACGCCAGCACGGGTGCGCAGGGTCTCGGGCCGCTGCGCCGGCAGCCAGCGACGCGGGGCGGGCAGCATGGCCGCGAGCATCGCGCCCTGCGCCACGCTGAGCGACCGCGCCGAGACGCCGAAGTGCTCGCGCGCCGCCGCCTCGATTCCGTAGACGCCCTCTCCCCACTCCACGACGTTCAGGTACAGCGCGAGGATGCGCTGCTTGGACAGGTGTGACTCCAACTGGCGCGCGAGCAACAGCTCCTTCCCCTTGCGCAGCAGGCTGCGGTCCGTGGAGAGGTAGAGGTTCTTCGCCAGCTGCTGCGTGAGGGTGGAGGCGCCGCGCCCCAGGCGTGCCTCGCGCACTGACTGCTCGAAGGCGTTCTCCACCTCGGTCCAGTCCACGCCCTCGTGCCGGTAGAAGCGCGCGTCCTCGGAGCACAACACGGCGTCCACGGCGTGCGGGGCCACCGCTCCGAGCGGCACCCAGGCCTGGCGCACGCGGGGCTTCGTGCCCGCCTCCAGCGCCTCTTCGGCTCGCTGCGCCATGAGCGCGGTGGTGCGCGGGTTCTGCGTCCGCAGGGCGCCCACGTCGGGCAGCCGCGCGGCCTCCACGCCGAACCAGAGGGCCAGCATCAGCCACCCGCCGAGCGCCCAGCGACGCCAGGCCGGGCCTCCGGAGGGCTTCCCCGCGGGTCGCCGGGCTCCAGAGGAGGGCTGCTTCGTCTTCTGCATCCGGACAGTGGAGGGGCGCGCAGGGGGCGGACGGGATGTCATCTGTACGCCTACATCTGCCCCGACCAGCACCCGCTGTCCAGAACGCGGCCGGACGCGGATTTAACCCGGCTTAATTCGTCCGCTGCGGCGGTTCGCGCGACAACCCCTCTGACTGTCGCAGAGGGGGAAGTCCACATGCAGTGGCCGATTCGGAGCTTTCAGCCGTTCATCAACACCGTGAAGCCGTCGAGCAGCGGAGCCGTGAGCGCACCGCAGCAGGCGCCGGCAGGTCCGCCGCGGCCGTCGAGCGGCACGTCGTCCTGGGGAGGCGTGTCCACCGACAGCTTCAGCGGGAGCACGCCGGGGACTTCGAAGCGCAACCCGCTGAACGTGCCGGACACCGCGCCCTCCCCCACCGACACGCCGATTCTCGCGAAGCCGACCGCCGCCAAGGACTTTGCCGCCAGTGACTCGGTGATGCTGGGCCCCAATGGCATCTCCGGGAGCGCGAGCCTCGAGGCCGGGGTGAAGGTGGATGCGGGCATCTTCTCCATGAAGGTGGCCGGGTACACCGAGCTGGGCGCGAGCTTCAGCCGGGACGCGGAGATGACGACCTTCAGCGTGGAGGCCGAGGTCGGCGTGAAGGGAGAGCTCCAGGCGCACACGACGCACGTCACCGTCACCGGCACCGCCCAGGCGGGCGTGCGTGGCAGCTACCAGGTGACGCTGCCGACCGCGGCCGCTGCGGGCATCACCTCGCCCGAACAGGCCGCCCAGCAGCTCAACCCGTCCCTGCCCCAGAACCTGCCGGTGGGCGCCACCGTGACGCTCAACGGCGAGTCCTTCGTGGGCACGGGGATGGAGGTGGTGTTCAAGAACATCTCCGGCATCTTCGGCGCCATCGGGGGGATGAGCACGGAGAAGGCCAGCGGCATGTCCCTCGCCGTCACCCGGCTGGACGACAAGACCGTCCGGGTCACCGCCGGCCCCACGGAGGCGGTGTCGCGCACCCTCGAGGGAAAGCTGGGCGTGTTCGATATCGCGTTCGGAGCGACGGACACGCGGCGCGTGGAGGGGCAGTTGAGCTCGCGGCAGGTGGACTTCGACATCTCCACGCCGGCGGGACAGGCGGCCTACAACCAATTCCTCGCCACGGGCGAGCTGCCGAAGAACGACCCGGCGAACGGCACGTCGAACGCGGCGACAGTGCAGATTGCCTCCGACACGCTCACGCGGGAGGTCACCTTCGCCATCGACCTGGGCGCGGCCGTGATCGACAGCAACGTGTACGTCGCCACGACCTACGACGCGGGTGGCCCGACGGAGTTCCAGTACACGGGCACCAAGGGCCCCGTCAGCTTCTCGGTCAGTGGCGAATGGAAGGATCCCGAGGACCCGTCCACGTACACCTACGCGGCCACCCTGCCGGACCTGGCCCCCGGGACCGCGAACGGGCTCCAGGACGTCTACCCGAACGCGACGGGGACTGGCACCACGGCCTCCGTGTCCTTCACCCACGCGGAGGCACAGCAGGTCCAGCAGCTCGCGAAGGACTGGCTGACCGCCATCGAGCAGGGCCAGCCCGGATACGCGGGCAACACGCCGGAGAACTGGGCGGTGGGTGTCGCCAACGCGGCGACCCCTGAAGAGGCCATGGCCCTGCTGCTGACGCCGGAGGCGAACAACTTCACCGACGTGGTGGCGGAGCGCGTGTCCAAGCTCAGCGTCTTCCAGTTCAACAACGGCGGAGGACAGATGCCAGGGTCGCTCACCCTCTCGGAGGGCTGACCTCGCGAAGGCTCAGCCCTTGCCGCCGTCCTTGAGGTTCAGCAGGTCGACGGCGGCGGAGAGGCGCTCGCGGTCCTTGAGGAACTCCGCGTCCTTCTGGAGTTGTTTGTACTGGCTCGTGGTGACCTTGGGCAGGTCGCCGTCGATGCGCTGCTGGAAGATGGGCTCCGTGGGGCGGTCCTTGTGGAAGAAGGTCTGGTCCACGGATTCAGCGCGGTGGGTGCCAGGACGGACGTTGAAGCGCGTGTCCACGAGGATGTCCGGGTTGCCGGCAATGGCCTTGTCCGCGGGAATCATGGCCGTGTTGGCGCCGTGAGAGGCCGAGGCCAGGTTCTGCGCCGACTGCGTCTTCTTGCCGCCTTCGCCATGGCCCATGCCGTGGAGGATTTCGTAGGGGGTGTCCCCGTCGGCGGTGCCCAGGTTCTTCTGGTACTTCGTGGAGCTGGGCTCGCCCCCGGTCATGCCCTTGAAGACGTTGGTGTGCTCGCCCTTGTCCCGGTCCGGCACCGCGGTGAGGACCTGCTGGGGCCCGAGCCCGCGGCGCTCCACGGAGCCTTCGTAGAAGAGGCCCTTCTTGTCCTTCGCCTGACTGCCGACGTGGGCCAGCAGGTTGAGTCCGTCCTGAGGTGTGTCCTGCGTGGTGCGCAGGGACGACATGTCGCCGGTGCGGGCGGAGTGGGTGTCCTGCAGGCCCACCGCGTTCTGCTGCTTGTACAACTCGGCGGCCGAGGGGGGCGTTTCGCCAGTTGCCGCGGCCCGCTTGGGCCGCTTCGAAGTGCCCGCGTCGAACGTATCCGCATCATCCCGGGGGCGCTTCGTCGAGGAGGAAGCAGAGGTCTGCGTCTGGGGCGGAAGCGACGGGCTGCGCGTCGGCGTAGCACTGCCACTGACAGGACTGGAACTCCTGCTGGGGCTGGGGCTGGGGCTGGAGAAAGAGGTCGGCCGCAGTTTGCTGGGCATGGGGGGCTCCATCAACAGACAGGGGAAGCGTCATGCCGACTGTGGCTGTCGTGACCCACGCAATGCAAGCCCATGACTCCCCTAGCGTTGACCAACGACAAACATCCAATCGCGATGGTTTCCATCTCAGGGCCGTCAGGGGGCGGGCGCCGCGGACTCGTTCACGAACACGTCGTGGAAGTACGCGTTCGCATACCCCAGGGGCGCCGGGGTGCTGCTGGCGCAGGTGGGCAGGTCATGGGTCACCACCAGTGCCTTGCTCGAGCTGCCGGGCGCGTGGGTGTCCGTCACGGTGTAGGCCCCGTACACCTCCGGTTGCGTGTCGCGCTGGAACACGAAGCGGTGATTCGCCACGTCCCACTGGAGCCGCAGCGCCGCCTGCTCGCCCTGGTGGACCAGGCCCAGGTCCGCAGTGAAGAGCTGCGTGCGGGTCGAGCACGAGGCGTTCGTGCATTGCTCGATGACCGCCTCCACCCGCAGCGCCTGGGAGCCGGCGGGGTCCGTGGACCGCGAGACGGTGCGGATGGACGCGGTGACGTCGTCCTGCAGGCTCCTTCCCACCGCGCCCCGGGTGTTGAAGAAGTGGCCCGTGAGCTCGGCGGCGCTCCGGGCCGCCGGAGCTCCCGCAGGGGCCGTGCACCCCGTGCTCCTGGCATTGTTCAGGCGCACCTTCGCCGCGATGGCCGTCACGGCCGAGGATTGGGAGAAGCGCAGGCCGTAGCGGCCCGTCCCCGTGTCCGAACGACTCATCAACCGCAGGCGGGTGAAGGCCAGCTCCCGGAGGGAGTCCAGCCGCGTTCCGGTCTGCTCATCCACCCACCGGGCCGGGTCGATGCCGCGGATCTTCGTCGCGCGTGGAGGGTTGGACTTCATCGGGTTGAAGTTGTCGTAGGGCACCATCGGTTCGACTGCCTGGGCCGTGCCCCCCAGCACCAGTGCAAACACCGCGCACTTCAGGTTCATCGTGCTCATGGCGATTCCATTTCCTTCACGTTGAAGTAGTGCCGCACGCGGGCGTTGTCGCCCGTGGCCGTGTCGTGTCCTTCGGTCTCCACGGTGATGCCGTTCTCGTAGCCGTCCATGAAGCTCCCCAGGAGTTCCACCCCGGCGAGCCAGTCAATGGCCGTCAACTCGCCCTTCACCCGGCGGAGCACGCCGCTGTTCGCGAAGAAGGTGAGGTGCGCGTCCTTGTCGTCCGCCTCCAGGATGGCGCTGCTCTCAGGCGTGGAGTCGTAGTGGTCGTTCGGGCCGGAGTCCGACTCCCAGATGGCCGACGTCATGTTCACCGCCCCCGAGAAACCGACCGGCAGGTCCGGGAGGAGGCTGTCGGCGCCCGTGTGCACTCGCCAGTTCGGGTAGATGGTCTGGCCCTCGTTGATGTTCAGGAAGGTGTTCAGCTTCGTGAAGCCATTGGCGATCATCAGCACGCGCGGCGAGAACCAGTCCGCGCAGCAGCCGCTCGCGGTCTCCAGGTCGGTGACCTGCTTCACGGCGTACTCGACCCGGTGTTTCTTCATCGGGTTGTACTTCACGACGTCCTTCACCCGCGCCAGCTGCACGGTGACATCCACCATGGCGTGATCCGACAGGCATTGCTGGACGAGGTTCCCCTCGGAGTCCTCGCTGCCGGAGGTGGGATCGAAGTGGGGGTTGACGCTCGCCGTGGTGCCGTTGAGCAACGCGAACGCGGGGAAGTCCAAGGTGTCCTGGGCCGGGAACACCAGGACGTAGTCGAGGCGCTTCTTGGCATCCAGCTCGTTCACCACGTTGTCGGTGCAGACGCTGGACAGCCACGTCCCGCCCGCCATCGAGTTCGGACCGGAGACCACCCGGGCCAGGTCCCGCATCTCGGAGAACTGGGTGTTGGCCATGTCGAACGCGCTCAGCGTGCTGATGTCCAGGAGGCCAGGGCCCACCATGTCGGCGTACTGGTCGAAGGCGACGTTGGTCTGCACGCCCTTGGGCCCCACGGTGTTCAGGTCCCCCAGCAGGAAGGCGGGGCGGTCCAGGCCGCTCGGCCAGGTGCCCTGGGGAAAGGCGTCATGGACGTCAAAGGGAAAGACCGTGTCGGTCAGGGGTCCGCCCTGGCGCACCTGCTGGACGTAGGCCTTGATGTTGGAGAACTGGTTCTCGCGCGCGGTGGTGTCGGGCCCCGCCGTGTTTTCTCCCGCGTTGACGTGGGTGCAGAACACGTCGACGAACTCGGAGTAGTCGGTCCCCTTGGCGAGCGTGGGGGTGTCGTGTTCATCGACGAAGACAGGGGCGGTCGCGGCCGGCGTGGCGATGCGCGCCCAGAGCACGCCCTTGGCCTGGGCGCAGTCGCTGCCAGTGCACATGCCGACGGGGAAGTGGTGCACCCCGCCCTCGAGGATCTGCCGCGAGGACAGCAACACCAGTCCCGTGCTGAACAGGGATGGCTGGAGGATGTTGTCATTCAGCTCGGTGACGGCCTGCATGGGCGGCAGCAGCGCTCCCGCGCGCAGCGCGTTGACCTTCTCGATGAGCTCGCCGCGCTCATGCGCCATCCAGATCTCGGAGATGCAGGCGACCTCCTTGCGGAAGATCCGCTGGGCGACGGTATCGATTTCCCCCGAGCCGCCATCGTCGACCCAGGCGGTCACGTCAGGCATCTGCCCCACGTTCCACGTGGTGAAGCTGAGCGGAATCGGTGTCGGGCTTGAGAACTCGAGCGTTTCCCAGTTGCCCGTCAGGGTGCCGCCGGACGACAGGCCCGCGCGGTTGGGGAACCGGCCGCCACCCACCGTCTGCGCGGAGGTCGTCGGGACGGGAATGTGTTCGATGCCGAGTCCCAGCTTGCGCACCGTGGCCAGGAGCGGCTCGCTCGCGCCTCCGACGGGGAGGCCCGGCGCCAGCTTGATCTCGAACTCGATGTGGACGTGGGCCGGGTCCGAGGCCGGGCTCGACACCACCACGGTGGTGTCCCAGGCCTCGGTGGGGGCCGCGAGCGCGCCCCAGCCATTCGTGCCGCTGAGGGTGCCCTTGCTCTGGCGGGTGTCCGCGAAGCCCTTGACGGTGGAGTAGTTCAACGTGATGCGCCGGTCCTCGTCACGAGGCACGTGCGCGCCGGAGGCCAGCTGGAGGGTTTCGCCGCGCTTCGCATCGAGCCAGACGCTGACGGTGCCCTCCAGGCCCACGAAGTTCCCGCTGGCATTCCTGGGCTTGGGCAGGCGCATGCCGATGAACAGGGACTGCACGTGGCAGGGATTCTGGGGCTTCCCCACGTTGCACTCGTCCGCGGTGTAGCTGGCGTTGTCGGAGACGGAGAGGAACAGGTCTCCGTTGGGACCTCCGTTCACGTAATCCTGCAGCGGGAACTTCTTGCCGTCGGCGTACTCCAGGGCGGAGACCACGCCGTCCGCCGTGGGCTGGAGGCACGGAGTCGCGGGGCTGCAGTGGACCCCCGCGTCCTGGGGGAGGAGCTTCGTGACGTGAGGCGCCGCCAGGGCCCCCGTGGGGATGAGGCTGGCGAGGGCCAACAAGAGTGGAACGCGTTGCATGATGCCTCCGGGTCGAGCAGCCGGACTGCACCGCTCATGCCGTGGGGCTCTCCCTGGGAGGCAGCGAGGACGACGGCAAGGATTGCCGTGGTCGTGCAGGACTTGCATGCGGGCCTTGCCGCCCCCCGCCTGCCCCGGGCCCCCGAGCGAGGACGCTTCCGGGGGAGCGTGTCTTGGTACACCTGTTGCTTTGGGGAGGGCCTGCTTCCAAGCAAAGGACCCCCGCACCCATGATGAAGCTCCGCACCCTGCTGCTGTTGTTGCCCAGTCTCCTGTGGGGGCAGCTCGCGCTCGCCCAGGCACCGGCTGTCACGACCTATTACGAACCCATGGAGGGAGGCGCCATCCGCTATCTCACCATGGCGTCCCCTTCCCTCGGCGGGTCGGGCCCCAGCCACCAGGTGTCGCTCGCGCTGGCGTTGCGCAACAACGAGGCGACGTCTGTCACGTTGACCCAGATCCTGATCGACTTTCCCGGCACGACGGTGCTGACGGGCATGTCCACCAGCCTCGTCGTGCCCGCGAACGCGGTCCGCAACTGGTCGTTCAGCGCCGCCCAGAACATCATCCTGCCGAACCCGGCGCCGAACAGCATCCGCATGCGGCTCTTCTTCACGGGCTATGCGACCCCGGTGACGGAGACGTTCACGCTCGCCGCCTACCAGGCGCCCACGCCGTCCGGCAGCAACCGCTTCTGGGGCCGTGTGGGCGACCTGCGTCCCCACGAATACTGGCAGGGCATGGGCGCGGTGCACGGCGCGAGCGTCCAGGGCTGCCAGCTCTTCGCTTATGACGTGGGTGTCTATGGTTGGACGGGCTCCGGCTGGTCCGACGTGCTTCCGGGCACCGACGGTTCGCAGAACGAGCACTACCGGCAGTGGGGCAAGCCCATCTACGCGGTCACCGGGGGCACGGTGACGGACTTCGTCAACACCGACGCGACCAACTTCCCGGTGGGCTCCGTCAACCCGGCGTCGCACGGCGGCGGCAACAGCTTCACCATCGACAACGGCACGTATCTGGTCGGGTACGCCCACATGCAGGCCGGCACGCTCAACCCCAGCCTGCTGACCGTGGGCGCGGTGGTCCACGAGGGTGACTTCCTGGGCCTGCTGGGCAACTCGGGCAGCTCCTCGAAGCCGCACCTCCACATCGGAGCGATCAAGTCGGACGCATCGTCGACGCTGTGGTCCCCCCAGTGCGGAGGCCCGCTGCGCCCCGTCCCGCTCAACAGCGCGTACGCCATCGACCAGGCGGTGCTGACCCCCTGGTTCGGGATGGAGCAGCTCGCGCCCTGGTCCCCGATGAACGGCGTGGGCATTCCCAGCGGAGCGGCGCCCAATCACATCAACTCGCTCCTCTGGCCCGCGGCGAGCGCGCCGGTGGTGCTGAGCAACTCCGTGGTCAACGACTTCGCGCTGGGCTCCAATGGTCAGCTGTGGACCGTGGGCAGCAGCACGGGCGCGGTCCTCACCACCCACGACCGCCTGAGT
Organism: Corallococcus sp. AB032C; assembly: GCF_003668935.1. Taxonomy (NCBI): domain Bacteria; kingdom Pseudomonadati; phylum Myxococcota; class Myxococcia; order Myxococcales; family Myxococcaceae; genus Corallococcus; species Corallococcus sp. AB032C. The sequence continues at coordinate 46,793 of NZ_RAWP01000069.1, forward strand.
GTCCCCTACAACACCGGTGTCTACCTGGACGTGAACCCGGGCGGCAGCGCGAAGGCCATCGCCGTCACCGCCACGATTCCGTATCTGATTGGGATGAACGACTTCGTCTACCGTGGCACCAGCTCGGGGTGGATCCAGACGTCGCAGACGGCGAAGCGCCTCACGGTGGATGAGTCCACCGGCAAGGTCTGGGTCATTGGCCTGGACGACAAGGTCTACTCCTTCAACCCGGCCACCCTCGTGTGGAGCGCGCAGACTCCGACGTCCGCGACGGGCAAGGACATCGCGGTCGCGCAGGGCATCCCCTACCTCATCGGCATGGATGACCGCGTCTGGAAACACAACGGATCCTCCTTCGTGCAGCTGCCCGCCACCACGACGCTGAAGCGGCTGGCGGTGGACGGCGCCACCGGCATGCTGTGGGGCATCGGGGCCAATGACGGCCTCTGGTTCTCCACGAGCGGCAGCACGTGGGCCGAGCACCCGGGCGGCATCCGCGCTTATGATCTCACCCTGTTCCAGGGCACCCCGTACGTGCGCGGCCTGGACAACGGCGTCTGGAAGAAGGAGGCCTTCGGCTCCTCCCGCGTCAACGTCGTCCAGCCCTGAGCGTCCCGGCACGGCCATGAGTGGACGGACCGCACCTGCGAGCCTTCGAGGTGCGGTTCGGCGGAGCGGCCACGGCGGGCATCACCTCCGCCACTGAGGACTCACGTCCGGGCCCGCACGAAGTCCACGAAGGCCTTGAGCACGGGGGGCAGGTGCCTGCGGCTCGGGTAGTAGAGGAAGAAGCCCGGGTAGGACGGGCACCAGTCCTCCAGCACGCGAACCAGCCGTCGCTGCCGGAGCAGTGACTCCACCTGCGACTCGAAGACATACGCCAGCCCCAGGCCCGCGAGCGCGGCTTCGAGGATCTCCACCTGGTCGCTGAGCGCCAGGGAGCCTCGCGTCTCCACCTCCAGGGCCTTGCCGTCGCGCTCCAGCTCCCACGCGTAGCGTGAGCCATTGGAGAACCGGAACTGGATGCAGTCATGCGCGGCCAGATCCCCGGGCGCCTTGGGCGGCGGATGTTTCGCGAAGTACGCGGGCGTGGCGACGATGGCCGAACGCAGCCGGGGGCCCAGCGCAATCGCCACCATGTCCGCGGCCACGCGCTCGTGAAAGCGCACGCCCGCGTCGAACCCCTCCTTCACGATGTCCACGAACGCGGCGCCGTCGACGACCTCCACCTCGATGCCGGGATGCGCCTCCAGGAACGGGCCCAGCACCGGCAGCAAGGCCAACCGGATCGCCACCCGGGCCGCGCTGATGCGCAGCTTTCCCACGGGGGCCTCACGGAACGTGTTCAGGTCATCGAGTGCGTCGTCGATGTCCCGGAACGCCGGCCGCAGCCGCTCGGCGAGCCGCTCGCCCGCCGCGGTGAGCGCCACGCTCCGGGTGGTGCGGTGCACCAACCGCAGGCCCAGCTTCTCCTCCAGCCCCCGCAGACTGTGGCTCAGCGCGGACGGCGTCACGCCCAGGGCCCCCGCCGCGCGGCGGAAGTTCAGGTGCCGGGCGATCTCCAGGAACACCGTCAGCTCGCGGACGTCGGCCTGCATGGGGACTCCCTTTCCGCTGTTGAGCCGGATTCAACGGTCTTGTGTCTTCCGTGCGCATTCTCTCATGGATGGTCCAGGTCTATCTCTTCGCTTGTAGCCAACCCCTGACGAGGAGCACGCACATGAAGACCTGGCTCATCACTGGCGCATCCCGCGGTTTCGGAGTCCTCATCGCCCAGGCGGCGCTCGACGCGGGAGACCGTGTCATCGCCACCGCGCGCAATCCCCAGAGCATTCCCCTGGCGGCCCACCCGAGGCTGGTGGCCGCGAAGCTGGACGTCACCGACGAGGCCGAGGCCCAGCGCGTCGTGGCGGAGGCGGGCCGCATCGACGTGCTCGTCAACAACGCGGGCTTCGGACTGCTCGGCGGCGTGGAGGAGTCGAGCGCCGCCGAAATCGAGAAGCTCTACCGCACCAATGTCTTCGGTCTGCTCGCCGTCACCCGCGCGGTGCTGCCCGTCATGAGGCAGCAACGCTCCGGACACGTCATCAACCTGTCCTCCATTGGCGGCTACCGCTCGTCCGCGGGATGGGGCGTGTACTGCTCCACGAAGTTCGCCGTGGAGGGCCTGAGCGAGGCGCTCCATGATGAACTGGCCCCGCTGGGCATCCACGTCACGGTGGTGGAGCCCGGCTACTTCCGCACCGACTTCCTGGACGCGGCGTCACTCACCCGCGCGGAGCGGATCATCCCCGACTACGCGCAGACGTCCGGCGCGATGCGGTCTCGCGCGGTCGAGCTCAACCACCAGCAGCCGGGCGACCCGGCGAAGCTCGCGACCGCGATGATTGAACTGGTGAAGCTGGAGCAGCCTCCGCTGCGGCTGGCCCTGGGCAGCGACACAGTGAAGGCCCTCGAGGACAAGAACGCCTTCGTGGCCCGCGAGCTGGAGGCCCACCGTGCCCTCTCGCTCTCCACGGACTTCACCTGAGCGTTGTGCCTCTTGCCCTCAGCGGCCTGAGGCCCGGCGTCTGTTTCCCGGGAGCTGAGGGAACGGGCGGGGTGGGAACGATCGATCCATTGGCGCCGGGCTCTCACGGTGGAGGGAAGCGACATCTATATGTGTCCACGTCGCGGTCGCGTTGACGCACCTGTGCGCCACCCGACTCCCCCTGGCCCCTGGAGCCTTCCATGTATGCCTTTCTGAATCCGTACCGAATAGCCTTCCTCGCGCTGGCCACCTCCCTGGTGGGATGGGGCTGCGCGGCTTCCTCCAAGAGCACGACGGGTGAGACCATGACGACGACGCAATCGCAGAAGGCAGAGGCTGTGCACGTGGGCCTGCTGGTGCGCCTGGAGGCGAAGCCGGGCAAGGAAGGCGACGTGCAGAAGTTCCTGGAGGGGGGCCTGCCCCTGGTCCACGAGGAACCGGCGACGGCGCAGTGGTTCGCGCTGCGCTTCGGTCCGACCTCGTTCGGCATCTTCGACACCTTCGCCGACGAGGCGGGCCGTCAGGCGCACCTGGGTGGCAAGGTGGCCGCGGCGCTGATGGCGCAGGCGCCGGAGCTGCTGTCCACGGCCCCGTCCATCCAAGCCGTGGAGCTGCTCGCCGTCATGGCGCCGGGCACTCCGGAGGTGACCGACTCGAAGGCGCTGGTCGTCATACTGGAGGCGAAGCCGGGCAAGGAAGGCGACGTGCGGAAGTTCCTGGAAGGCGGGCTGCCCATCGTGCGCGACGAGCCGGCCACCCTGCACTGGTACGCGATTCGCCTGTCGCCGACCACGTTCGGCATCGTGGACACGTTCCCTGACGAGGCGGGCCGCAAGGCGCACCTGGGCGGCAAGGTGGCCGCGGCGCTGATGGCGCAGGCGCCGGAGCTGCTCGCGAAGCCGCCAGTCATCGAGCAGGTGGACGTGCTCGCCGTGAAGCGCTGAACGTCACCGCTTCATCCGGGTTCCGGGCGCGGGGCGCACCTCACGGGGTGGGCCTCGCGCCGTCTGCTTTCAGGCGCCGGGACGTGGCCGGCCCGCGCTCTCCAGGAGGGTGCGCCAGAAGAGCTTCGCGGCCGGTGGCGCGGTGCGGTCCCCCGAGCGCAGCAGGGACACGGTGCGCTGGAGCGACGGTTCGACGCGGGGCCGCGCGGTGGTGGCGCCCGGCATCAGCGAGTGCTCGGGCATGAAGGCGAAGCCTACGCCCGCGGCGACCAGGCTCTGGACCCACTCCTCACGTTCGGTGCGATAGCTGGCGTACAGCTCCACCTTTCGAGACGTGCACAGCGCCCCGACCTGTTCGCGCATCTCGCAGGAGAGCCGGTCGATGTAGGGCTCGTCGGACAATTCCGCCAGCCGCACGGTGTCCTGCGCCGCCAGGCGATGTCCGGGGGGAAGCACGACCAGGTAGCGCTCCTCATAGACTGGGGTGACGACGCACCAGTCGGGCGTGGGCGCCACGGCGTGGGTGATGACGAGGTCCACCTCCGCTTCCTCCAGTTGCCGCAGCACCTTGTCGCGCGTGCCGACCTGAAGCTCTACCTCCACTCAGGGTGCCACGGCGCGGAACGCCGCCAGGTAGCCGGACAGACGTGCGGGACCGATGGTGCACAGCACCCCGATGCGCAGGGGCACCTGCTTCAGGCGGCGGTGGTTCTCCGCGATGAGCGCCACGCTCCGGCTCTCATCGTCGATGCGCTGGAGCCGGGGCAACACCAACCGGCCCAGGGGCGTGAGCTTCGCGCCACTCCGGTCTCGCAGGAGCAGCAGTCCGCCCAGCTCCGCCTCCAGCTTCTTGATGGCGGCGGTCAGCGTGGGCTGCGACACGTGGCAGCGCTCCGCGGCACGCGTGAAGCTGTGCGTCTCCGACACCGCCAGGAAGTACCGGACCTGATGCATCTCCATGCGACGCAGGCTCGCCCGTTGCCGGTGGACAGGCAACCCACGCGGGCTTCCCGTGGGAGTTTCACGCAAGGCGACGGCGGCAATCGGCAAGGCCGCCGCTGTGCACCTCGCGGATGCCACGCCCTGCGGTGGCGCTCGGGGCGGCCCGATCCGATGGGTTCTGGTCGTGGCCCTGCCTCGCCCTGGAGGATGAAGCACTTTCCCGCTGGGGGACTTGATGAGTGTTCACCGCGCTGTCGCGCTACTCCTGCTGGTTTGGCTGACAGGCTGTGCCTCAGGGCGCGTGGTGCGATTGGAAACGGGCCAGGGGCCGCCAGTCGTCTTCACTCCGCACAACGACGAAGCGGGGCCGGTGGAGGTGGAGCGGCGCGAGTTCAAAGCGGCCGTGGCGAGGCTGGCGCTGGGCGTGAGGCTCCCGGCCAATCCCGAGCAGGCCGCACGGCGCCTGATGGGCGTGGACGCCCGAGGCGGCACGTACCTCTTCGATCCGCGCACCCGGCGGATGACGCCACTGGAGGGGGCTGCGCTGGCCTCCGACATGCCGCAAGCGGAGATGGACCTGACGCGGGCATATCTGCGTTGGTGTGAGCGCACCGGGCGCAAGGGCGACTGTCTGCGCTTGCTGGCGGAGAGCCCCACCGTCACCGGAGACGGGCGCTATGCGCTGGCCATGGCCATGGCTCAAGGTGTTGTCCTGGAAGAGATGCTGGATGCCTTCAAAGGCATGGCCGACCCGCACGCGGCGCTCTCGGCTGCGCTGTGGACCATGACCCTCTACCTGGTCCTCTGGTCGGTGCCCGAGCCCGTGAGCAAGGGCCTGGCTGCCGTTATGACGGCGACTGCCATTGTCTACCTCGGGGTGGACACCTTCTGGACGCTGATCGCAGGCTTCAAACGGCTGGTGGAGGAAGCGGACCGGGCCACCACGTTTGACGAACTACGCGATGCGGGTGAGCACTACGGCAAGGTGATGGGCCGGAACGCGGCGCGAGCCTTCGCGCTGCTGGCGACAGTGGCCGTCGGTAACACGGCCGCGGGCTTCGCCTCGAAGGTGCCGACGCTGCCCGGTTCCGCCCAGGCGGCGGCGCTGGCCGGGGGCCGGGCGGGTATCCGCCTTGCCGCCGTGGGCGAAGTGGGAGCGGTGGCGGTGACGGGCGAGGCTGTCACCGTGGCGCTGGCCCCCAACGCGGTGGCCATGACGGCACGGGCCATGGGGGGCGCGGCTGCCGCACCGGTAGACGCGAAGGGCCATGACCACCACATCGCCTCGAACAAGTGGTGGAAGTCCACGAACAATGAAGGTCCGTGGTCTCCCAAGTTCCAGAGGATCTTCGATAAGGCGGGCATGTCGCTGGACGATCCGGCCAACATCGTCCACGTCAAGGGCCACAAGGGACCTCACCCGCAGGCGTACCACAAGGCGATTCTCCGCCGCCTGTCTGACGCAACGGAGGGGTGTCGCACCATGCAGCAATGCCGCGAAGCGCTGACTACGGAATTGCGTGACTTGGCGGGGGAAATCGCCACCCACGGGTCCGACCTCAACAGGCTGGTCACTGGCACCTAGGATCACGACAATGGATCGCATGGTAAGGCGCTATTTCGATCTGAGCGACGACATGACCATTCCAGGCCGGTGGGTGCTCGGCACTCCCACCGACGCTCAAGGCCGGGAGGTGGACGACCCCTGGATGTTCTATCGGGGCCAGCAACTTCCAGACCTGGGACGCTTGAAACTTCCCATGGATGTACCCGGCAGGGCGCTCGACTTCTCACAAGCGGCGTTCGCGGCCCCGGTGGTCCACGCCCGAGTGGCTTCCGCACTCACGGAGCTAGCCCCCGAGGAAGTGCAGACCCTGCCCGTGGAGATAGAGGGCCACCCTGAGCCGTTCTTCATTCTCGTGGCGACCCAACTCATTCAGTGCATTGACGAACGAACATCAAGGCACGTCAGGAAATGGACCCCAGAAGATGGGCGGCCCGAGAAGCTGGGGAAGTACCGGGACGTGCGAGGGATGCGGATCGACCCGGCGCAGGTAGGTGACGCCAAAATATTCCGCGCCCGGGGCTGGGCTATCGCGCTGATTGTCCGGGACGATATCAAAGAAGCCCTGGAACGCATGGGGGCCACAGGGACGGAATTTGAAGAAGTCTAGGGACGGACTCCATGGCTCCGAGGTAGCGCTCGGCCAGGAATCCGCCCCCTTTCTCAGAGGGAGAGCCGGGTGGGCGGCCGGTGGTCCGAGCAGGGACCAAGTCCGCCTACGAGGCTTCGATTCCCACCGCCTCCACAAGTGACTGTCGAATCAAGCGACAGGCCGGCATGGGTTGGCGTGTCATTGCACCCCCAGAACCGCGCGGGCCCGATGAAACTGTGCCGCCAGAGGCTTCTGTGTCGAGGAAGAACAGGGTCACTCAATGGATGGCGGCTCGGGCTCCAGGAGGTGCGGGGGCTCCGACTGCCCTTCGTCTCGGAGCCTGAGCGCGCGGTCGATGCGCGCGGCGGCGCTGATGAGGCCCAGGTGGCTGAAGGCCTGTGGGAGGTTCCCCAACTGCTCGCGCGTCAGCGGGTGGATCTCCTATCCATCCGGTACCGGCGCAAGAACGGGCCCGTACCCAGCTCCGCGCGCAGCCAGTCGAGCGTCCTCAGGATGAACGGATCCGTCAAGGTAGCGCCCCCCCCGCGACGGCCGAACCCGGCAACCCACCCACGCAAGGGG
>NZ_RAWP01000006.1:0-187520 GCF_003668935.1 Corallococcus sp. AB032C
GGCTTGGGCTCCTCCGGCTTCTCCTCGGGAGGCGGCGGGGGCGGGGGCTTCTGCACCTCCACCATGACCAGCTCCACCGGCTTCTGGATGGACGCGAGCTTGCGGCCCTCCAGGGTGGAGAGGAACACGAAGGCCACCCCGTGCAGCGCGAGCGACACGAGGACGAACACGAGCAGGAACCGCGTGGAGCGGTCGCGCTGGGGCAGGGAAGAGGATTCGAGGACCGCCTGGCTCATCGTTGCGAAGCCTCGTCAGGGCGTGGCGGGCGCGGTCCGGGCAGGGCCCGCGTCCTTCTCGATGTTGAGGGCGAACTTCGCGATGCCCTGGCCCTTCACCACGTCGATGAGGCGCATCACGCGGCCGTAGGCGAGCGTCTGGTCCGCGCTGATGATGGCGCGCGTGTCCTTGTCCTTGGCCACGGCCTCCGTCACGCGGCGGGACAGGTCGGCTTCCGTCACCTCCGCGCCGTCGAAGTAGAGCTTGCCCTCCTTGTCGAGGACGACGTTCACCAGGCCCTGCACCGTCTCACCGCCATTGGCGGCGCGGGGCAGGTCCACCTCCACCGTCTCGCGGACGATGAAGTTGGCGGTGACCATGAAGATGATGAGCAGCACCAGCACCACGTCCACCAGCGGGGTGACGTTGATGCCTGAGATTTCCTCGTCGCTGTCGTTCGCGCCGCCGGCCATGGGCTAGTTGCCCCCCGCGGCGCCCGGCTTGCGCGCCTTCATGGCGCCCACGAGCGCGTGGCCCAGGGCGGTGGTGCGGCTGGTGAGCGTCTTCAGCTGGCGGTTGAAGATGTTGAAGGCGACCACGGCGGGGATGGCGACGGCGAGGCCCACGGCGGTGGCGACGAGCGCCTCCGAGATGCCGGCCATCACCGTCTGCTGCATGGCGCCGCCCTTGGCATTCATGGCGCCCAGGTCGTTGAAGGCCTTGATGATGCCGAGCACCGTGCCGAACAGGCCGATGAACGGGGCGTTGTTGCCCAGCGTGCCCAGGATGGACAGGCCGCGCTCGTACTGGGGGCGCTCGCGGGCGACGGTGGACGCGATGACCTGCTCCACGGTGTCGGGGCCCTGCTGCGCGGAGGCCAGGGCCTCGCGGATGACGGAGGCCTCCATGCCCTTCTGGTTCTTCACTTCACCGGCCACGGCGTCGAACTCGCCGCGCGCCAGGCGCACCGCCAGGGCCTCCGAGTTGGCCAGCCGGTGGCGCGAGAAGTACACGGCGCGCTCCAGCATCACCGCGATGGAGATGATGGACAGCGACACGAGCAGCCAGAGCACCCACTCGGCGCTGCCCAACGTCACCCCGAGCAGCTTGCTGCTCAACCATCCGAGTTCGGGTTGGGCCGCCTGGGCCAGGAGGAAGAAGGACGTCATGTGGGGAAAGCCCGGTTCAAGAGTGGGACCGCGTTAACGCGCGGCGCAGTCTCTTGTTCCCCCCAACTTAAAAGTCAAATGGAACGGGGTGGAGTTCACCCCGCTGTCGCGCGCCACTGGACGGGCGCGGCGAAACCAGGGCGCGGATGTCATATCCCAGGCACCGAGCGGGACGGGCGTCGGAGTGCCTGCCCGCCGGGTGGATGAGCGCGTTTTCAGGGTCGGCGGTTGGGGCTGGTGGTCTGCGCGGGGTCGCGCTCCACGACGGGGCCGAGGAGGGTGTCGATGCGGCGCATGAGCTCCGCGTCGAGCTTCACGCCAGTGGCCTTCACGTTGTCGAGCACCTGCTCCGGCTTGGACGCGCCGATGATGGCGGAGGAGACGCTCTTGTTCTGGAGCACCCAGGCGATGGAGAGCTGCGCCATCGACAGGCCTGCTTCCTGGGCCAGCGGCTTGAGCTGCTGGACGCGGGTGAGCACGTCGTCGGTCATGAAGCTGGTCATGAACTGCGAGCCCGGGGTGGCGGCGCGGGTGTCCGCGGGCGGGGGCTTGCCGGGGAGGTACTTGCCGCTGAGCACGCCCTTGGCCATGGGGGACCAGACAATCTGGCCCAGGCCTTCGGCGTCGGAGGTGGGGATGACCTTGGACTCGATGACCCGCCAGAGCATGGAGTACTGCGGCTGGTTGGAGATGAAGGGCACGCGCAGCTCGCGGGCGAGCTTGGCGCCAGCGGCGATCTGCTCGGCGGTCCATTCGGAGACGCCGATGTAGAGGGCCTTGCCCTGGCGGACGATGTCCGCGAACGCGAGCATGGTCTCTTCCAGGGGCGTCTCCGCGTCGAAGCGGTGGGCCTGGTAGAGGTCCACGTAATCCGTCTGGAGGCGGCGCAGGGAGCCGTGGATGGACTCGATGATGTGCTTGCGCGACAGGCCGCGGTCGTTCTGGCCGGGGCCGGTGGGCCAGTAGACCTTGGTGAACAGCTCATAGCCTTCACGGCGCTGGCCCTTGAGGGCGCGGCCGAGCACGGCCTCGGCCTTGGTGCCGGCGTAGACGTCGGCGGTGTCGAAGGTGGTGATGCCCGTGTCGAGCGCCGCCTTCACGCACGCGATGGCGGCGTCCTCCTCCACCTGGGAGCCGTGGGTGAGCCAGTTGCCGAAGGAGATTTCGCTGACCTTCAGACCGCTGCGACCAAGGAATCGGAAGTTCATAGGGGGCGGCACACTAACCGCCGCCTTTGGAGGTCCGCTCGGGTTTCGCGGTTTCTCGACAGCTGGAGTCGGACGGGCGACCGTCCACGGCGGGATTCGACCGTTCCCGGGCGTCGCTTGTGAACGGTGGGCTGGGTGTCCGACACTGGCTTCCACGCATGGCCGCCAGTGACGAACGCCGCTTCCAGTCTCTCGTGCTCGCGCCCATCCGGCGCGTGCAGCGGCGGCTCAACGTGGTCGCCTGGAGTGGTGCGGGCATAGCTCCTCTCTGGGCCATGGCCACCGCTTGCGTGCTGTCACGGTTGCTGCTGCGCGACCTGGCTGTCTGGGCCGTGCCTCCGCTCGTCATCGCGGGGCTGGCGTGGTGGCTTGTTCGTGCCCGTTCGCGCGGCGTGTCGTTGGAGTACGCGGCGGTGCTCGCGGACCGCTCCGCCAATGCCGGGGGCTTGCTGCTCACGCGGCTGGAGCGTCCCGTTGGCGAGTGGGAGCTGAGCCTCAACCAGTTCGCCCAGCAGGTGAAGCCTCCGGAGGTTCCCTGGCGCCGGCCCGTGGGCGCGCTCCTGGGTGCGCTCGTGTTCCTCGCCGTGGGGTTCCTCGTTCCGCTTCCGGCGTTGCGCACGTCGAACATCAACGCCGCCGCCGCGACCCAGGTCGCCGCCGTGCAGGCGCAGGCCGAGGCTTTGGCCCGTGAGGAGCCCCTGGGCCCCGATGTCGAGGAGGAACTGCGCCGGTTGTCGGAAGAAGTCGCGCAGGGCCGCTTCGACTCCGCGGATTGGGAAGCCGCGGATGCCCTGGAGCAGCGGCTCGCTGAACGCGCCTCCGAGGCCGCCGCCGAGCTCAACCGCGCCTCCGAGGCCGCCGCTGAACTGGAGGACGCGCTCGCCGCCGCTGGGAGTGCCGAGACCGCCACCCGTGAGCGTGAGTCACTGGAGCAGGCCCTAATGGCGCTCGATGCGCGCGCCAGCGGGAACCCCGAGGACTCCGCCGCCGGTGATCAGGAGGCTCCCGCGTCCGAGCAGAACTCGCAGGGGCAGGGCGCGGATGGACAGAACAGGGGTGATCAGCAGGGCGGCGACAAGCAGGGCTCCGGCGACCCGTCGGCCCGCGAGGCCCAGGCCCGTGCTTCCGCTCGCGCCCAGGCCTCTGGCTCTCCGGATCAGATCGCTGACCTGCGCCGCACACTGGAGCGGCGGCAGCAGTCGCTGGCCCAGCGCTTTGGAGAGGAAAACGCCTCACAAGGGAACCGCGGCGCCCAGGCCCGGCGTCCCACCCGGCGTCAGCAGTCCGGACAGGGACAGAAGGGCCAGGGCCAGAAGGGGCAAGGCCAGGGTCAGGAGGGGCAGGGCGAAGGTGACGGTGAAGAGGGCGACGGCGAGGGCCAGCAGGGCAATCAGCACGCGAGCCGGAACACGCGGCAGGGCAAGGGCGAGGGCGCGGGCGTGAGCCGGGGCGGGGAGAGCCAGCCGGTCGTCTTCGGCGGCGAGGCGGAGATGGATCCGAACCGGCTCGCGTTCCAGCCGCTGCCGGATGGCAATGGCGGCGATGCGGAAGAGTTGTGGGGCCTTCGCGCAGCGGATCCGCAGGCCCGCACGGGGCAGGCGGGGCCGTCCAGCGCGAAGGGCACGGGCGCGAAGGGCGATGCGACGGCGGGACCGACCTCCGGTCCGCTGCTGCCTCGCAACCGCGACCTGGTGAAGCGGTACTTCGGTGGTCCGTAGTCCAGAAGGGGGAAACGACGTGGCAGCGGAGCTTCTGAGTCCCGCCGAAGCGCAGGGCGCGGCGGACGTGGCGTCCCGGCTCAAGTCCGGGCTCAACCAGGTGATGCTCGACCAGGAGACGGTCGTCGAGCAGGTCGTGACAGCGGTGCTCGCCCGGGGCCACGTGCTCCTGGAGGGCCTGCCCGGCCTGGGCAAGACGGAGCTGTGCAAGGCCCTGGCGCGGCTGCTGGCGCTGCCCTTCCGCCGCATCCAGTTCACCCCCGACCTGCTGCCCGGCGACATCACCGGCACCTACGTGCTGGAGGGCGAATCGCGCCGCGACTTCGTCTTCCGCGAGGGCCCGCTCTTCGCGAGTCTCGTCCTCGCGGATGAAATCAACCGCTCCAGCCCCAAGACGCAGTCCGCGCTGCTGGAGGCCATGCAGGAGCGGTCCGTGACGGTGCTGGGCCAGACGCGGCCCTTGCCCGACCCCTTCTTCGTGCTCGCCACGCAGAACCCCATCGAGCTCGAAGGCACGTACCCGCTGCCCGAAGCGCAGCTGGACCGCTTCCTCTTCCGCATCCTCGTGCCGCCCGTGGGCGCCAAGACGCTGCGCACCCTGCTCACCACGCGCGTGCGCGGCGCGCCTCCCTCGCAGGAGCCGGTGCTGGACGCGGAAGGCCTGTCGCGCCTGTTCGCCGCCGTGGACCGCGTGCACCTGCCCGGCCCGGTGGCGGACTTCATCGGCCGGCTGGTGGAGGCGTCCGACCCGCGCCAGCCCTCCGCTCCGGAACCCGTGCGCCGCTTCGTGCGCTTCGGCGCGAGTCCCCGCGCGGCGCTGGCCCTGGCCGCCGCGGGCCGTGCGCGCGCGCTGCTCGATGGCCGGCCCAACGTGGGCTTCGACGACGTGGTGGCCGCCGCGCCCGCCGCCCTCAACCACCGCCTGGTGCTGGCCTACGAGGCGTCGCTGGAGAAGGTGACCGCGCCGGACGTGGTGCGCGAGCTGCTCAAGGCCACCCCCGAGGTGCCGCGTGGCTAGCCGCGCGTCCTGGGCCTTCGCCCTGTGCCTGGGGGTCCTGCTCTGGACGGGCCTGCCGGGTGTCCCCGGTGGGGCGGTGGCGTTCGCGACCCCACCGGTGGCGGTGGCGGAGGCAGTGGATGAGAAGGGGCCCCAGGGCAGCGGCTACCGCGAGGTGGTGGAGACGGCGGAGTCCTTCCCCCAAGCGGGGGAGCTCGGCGAGGGGGACCTCAAGGCCACCGTGCGCACCGCCACGCTGGTGCCAAGCCGGGGTTACACCCCCATCCAGGTGACGGTGCAGAACACAGGGGCACAGCCGCGTCCGGTGCGCCTGGTCATCCGCTCGCCGCAAGGCCGCGTCACGGAGCGCTCGTTGGAACTGGGCCCTCGCGAGCGGATTGTCACCTGGCTCCTGATGCCCGCTGACCTGCAGACGGGACAGCTGTCCATGGAATCTCCCGGGCTGTATCCCAGCTCCAAGGGCTTCTACCTGGATGGCTACCGGGGCTCGCGCGTGATGGTGCTGGGCGACGTGAAGGCCTTCGAACAGGCCACCGGCTTGAGCCGCTCGCAGGAGAACATGGAGCCGCTCGTCGCCGCGCGCTTCGTGGAGCCGCGCACCGCGCCGCGCGAGCTGGCGGCCTACGCGGGCTACGACGCGGTGCTGGTGGCGGTGCCGGCGGACCAGGTGCCCGACGACGTCTGGGCAGTGCTGGAGACGTTCGCCGTGACCGGCGGCAGGCTGGTGCTGGATCAGCCCCCCGCGAATCCGCGCCTGCGCTTCCCGCTGCTCCAGGATGAGAAGGCGGAGCTGTCGCCCTACGGCTTCGGCTCCGTGCGCCAGTTCCGCGCCTGCCGGACGCGGGTGCCGGGCTGCGGCTTCAGCCTCTGGGAGGACACGGAGCGGTCGTCGGCCGTGGTGGTGCCCGCGGGCCCGCCGCCCCGCTGGGAGCGCCACGACCTGCTCAGCGATGGGCGCTTGCCGCTGCTGTTGAGTGCCCGCGCGCCCGTGGGCCGCTTCCTGCTGCTCATCTTCCTCTTCGTGCTCGCGGTGGGGCCTGGCGGGTGGATGCTCGCGCGGCGCAAGGGGCCGCTGGCGGTGCTCATCGCCGTGCCCACGTTGGCGGTCCTCACGAGCTTGGGGCTGGTGGCGTGGTCCGTGCTGGTGGATGGCTTCAGCCTGCACGCCGCGCGCTACAGCCTCACGCTGCTGGACCGCGAGCGGTCCCGCGCGGTGACGGTGGGGCTCAACGCCTGGTACGCGAACCTGGCGGAAGAGAGCGTGCGCATGCCCGCCTCCAGCGTGCTGCTGGCCCCGGAGTCCCCCGAGGATCCGCCGCGCCTCCTGGACTGGACGAACGGGCTGGTGGTGAAGAACAGCTTCCTGCCTTCGCGCAGCTACCGCGAGTGGGGCGAGGTCGCCGTGGTCCCCTCGCGCGCGCGGCTGACGGCGCACAAGACCGACGGTGGCGTGCGGGTGCAGAACGCGCTGGGGGCTCCGCTGAAGGGCGGCACGTTGAAGCTGGACGGCCAGCGCTATGTCCTGCCGGAGCTGGCGGACGGCGCGGAGGGGCTGGCCCCGCCGGAGGAGGCGGAGGCCGGGGACGCGGACCTGCTGGGCCTGGAGCACGAGCCACGCATGCGCTTCCAGGACGCGGTGGCGCCCCTGATTCAGGAACTGGAGGACGGAACGTTCGTGGCGCGGCTGGGCGGGCGTGGCTTCACGCCCACGGCGGCGCTGGACGTGGAGCTGGAGGCCGCGCTGCACGTGGTGCGCGGCCAGGTCGAGGAGGCACGACGATGAGCCTGCTGGAGGTGAAGGGGCTGCGGCGCGACTACGGAGCGCTGCGCGCGGTGGACGACGTGTCGTTCACGCTGGAGGCCGGCGGCATCCTGGGCTTCATCGGGCCCAACGGCGCGGGCAAGAGCACCACGCTGCGCATCCTGGCCACGCTGGACGTGCCCACCGCGGGCACGGTGCTGCTGGACGGCACGTCGCTGGTGGACGCGCCGGACCGGGCCCGGCCGCTGTTGGGCTACATGCCGGACCGCTACGGCACCTACGACGACGTCACCGTGAGGGAGTTCCTGGACTTCTTCGCGCGCGCATACGGACTGAAGGGCGCGCAGCGCAAGCAGCGGGTGGACTCGGTGATGGAGTTCACGGGGCTGGGGCCGCTCTCGCACAAGCTCACCACGGAGCTGTCCAAGGGCATGCGCCAGCGCGTGGCCCTGGGGCGCACGCTGCTCCACGACCCTCGGCTGCTGCTGCTGGACGAGCCGGCGGACGGATTGGATCCACGCGCGCGCATCGAGCTGCGGGAGCTGCTGCGCGCGCTGGCGGATCAGGGCAAGGCGGTCATCATCTCCAGCCACATCCTCACGGAGCTGGCGGAGATCTGCGACAGCTGCGTCATCATCGAGCAGGGGCGCCTGCTGGCCCAGGGCAAGGTGGAGGACCTGCTGCGCCAGAGCGCGGGCCCGTCCCGCGTGTTGGAGCTGACGGTGCGGCTGGCGGCGCAGGGCGACGAGGCCGAGGCGCTGTGGTCTCGCACGGAGCGCACGCTGCTGGAGCAGCCGCGCGTGAAGGACGTGGCTCGCGAGGGCGCCGCGCTGCGCGTGCGGCTGGAGCTGGAGGCGGACGCGGGGCCGGCGCAGACGGAAGCGGCCGCGGCGGCGCTGCTCGCGGCGCTGGTGTCGCAAGGGCTGCCGGTGTGCGCGTTCAGCCCGCGCGAGCGCAACCTCGAGGACGCGTTCATGACGGTGACGAAGGGGAGGGTGGCGTGAGCACGCAAGCAAGTCCCGCGTCGGGCGCGGCCGAGTCCGCCCCCTCGCCGGGGGTTCCCTCCGCGGTGTCCGACCGTTGGGAGAACTGGGGCGACCGGCTCAACCCGCTGGTGGTGAAGGAGGTGCGGCAGGGGCTGCGCACGCGCGTCTTCTGGGTGAGCTTCGGGCTGCTGCTCGCGGCGTGCCTGGTGCTGTCGCTCATCGCGTTCGCGAACACGCACGACAGCACGTACACGCGCGAGGGGCGGTCGTACTTCTTCTCCTTCTTCGTGTGCCTGGCGCTGGTGCACTTCGGCCTCATCCCCTTCAACGCGTACCGTTCGCTGGCGCGCGAGCGCGAGGACGAGACGTGGTCGCTGCTGCTGCTCACGGGGCTGGGACCCCGGCGCATCCTGCGCGGCAAGGTGGCGTCCTTCCTGGTGCAGGCGGTGCTGTACGCGTCAGCGGTGGGGCCGTTCCTGCTGTTCAGCTACTTCCTCAACGGCATCGACCTGCCCACCATCCTGATGGTGCTGATGTTGGGCGGGGCGTGGATGGTGTTCCTCACGCTCGTGTCGGTGTGCGCGGCGACGGTGGCGGACAGCCGGATGGGACGGGCCGCGGTGCGGTTCGCGCTGGTGGCCGTGCTGGTGGTGACGTTCTTCCAGGCGCTGACGTTCGCCTTCGTGGTGACGAATGAGCGGGGCAGCGGGTTTTCGTTCGACCGGAACTTCTTCCTGGGGCTGGGCGCGGTGTTCTGGCTCCTCGTGTCGGACGGGTGGCTGGTGTTCGAGACGGCGGTGGCGCGGCTGTCGCTCGTGACGGAGAACTACACGCGCCATCCCCGGCGGGCGTTGGTGGTGCAGGTGTTCCTGACGTTCGTGGGGATGACGGCGGTGTGGTGGCTCATGGACCGGGAGGAGGACATCCCCGGGGTGATGGGCATCCTCGGAGGTCTGCACCTCATCTTCGCCACCCTCTTCATGGCGACGGATGTGGACGGGCAGTCGCGGCCGCTGCGCGCGGGCACCCGGGCGTGGACGCTGTTCAGGCCTGGGGCGCTGCGCGGCTTCCGGCTGTCGGTGCTGCTGCTCGTGGGGTGGGCGGTGGGGTGCGCGGTGCTGGTGTGGCTGGCGTCGGATGGCTCGAAGGGGAGCATGCGGTTGGCGATGTCACAGGGGGCGCTGGCGCTCTACGGGGTGCTGTACCTGTCGGTGGCGCTGCTGTTGGGGCGGATGCCGCGCTCGGGGCGATTCGCGTCGCAGGTGTCGGTGCGGTTGCTCTACGTCCTGGTGGGAATCCTGGGGGCCGGCGTGCCGCCACTGCTGGCGGTGTTCCTGGACCTGGAGGGGCGTGATGAGCTGCTCAACCTGCTCAACCCGATCCTGGGGACGCTGAACTTCGGCAAGTACGACTACAGCGACCCCAGTGGTCTCAAGATGCCGCCGGAGCTGCTCCTGTGCGTGGCGCTGGTGGCGTTCCTGGCGGCGTTCGCCGCGGACCGGGTGCTCGCCGAGCGCGAGCGGCGGGCCCACGAGCAGTGAGCGCGATGTTGGATGAGGCGGAGGTGGCGCGCCTGGCGCCGGGGTTGAGCCTGGCGCTGCCGCGCCTGCCGCAGCGGGGACGGGTGGGCGAGGTGCGTGCCACGTCCGCGGGCAGCGCGATGGAGCTGCACGACTTCCGCGCGTACCAGCCGGGGGATGACCTGCGGCAGCTGGACTGGAACGCCGTGGCGCGCACGGGGGAGCTGGTGCTGCGCGTGCGCCAGGACGAGGTGTCGCCGCGCGTGGAGGTGCTGCTGGACGGTTCACGCAGCATGGGGCTGTCGCCGCGCAAGGCGGCGGGGGCGCGGGAGGTGGCGCTGCTGACGGTGGAGGTGGGTGGGCGGCAGGGGCTGACGCCGACGCTGCTGTGGGGCGGGGCGCGGTCGGAGCGGGTACAGGGGCCGGCGTGCCGCGCGGCGCTGCGAGGGGCGGAGTTCGAGGCGCGGGATGACCTGGCGTCGGCGCTGGGGCGGCTGCCGCCGTTGCGGCCGTGTGGCCTGCGGGTGGTGGTGAGCGACTTCCTCTTCGAGACGGACCTGGAGGCGCTGTGCGCCCGGCTGTCGCGAGGAGCGTCGGCGCTGTTCCTGGTGCAGGTGCTGGACGCGGAGGACCTGGAGCCCTCGGGTGGTGAGGGCGCGCGGCTGGTGGACGCGGAGAGTGGTGTGGCGCTGGAGGAGTTGCTGACGGACGGCGTGCTGGCCGCCTACGCCCGCCGCTTCGCGGAGCACCAGCGTGCGCTGCGAAGCGCGGCGGTGCGGGCGCGGGGAGCGCTGCTCACCGTGAACGCGGCCGAAGGGTTGCGCGCGCAGGTGGCGGGGCCGCTGCGCGCGTTGTTCGTCGCGGGAGGCGGGGCGTGAGCTTCGGACTTCCCTGGGGGCTGCTGGCGTTGGGCGCGCTGGTGCCGCTGGTCGCGGCGTACTTCCTGCGTCGCCGGCAGAAGCCGGTGGTGGTGAGCGCGCTGTTCCTGTGGCGCACGCCGCGTCCTCGCGCGGAGGGTGGACCCCGGTGGGAGCGCTTCACGCGTGAGGCATCGCTGCTGCTGGAGGCGCTCGCCGTGCTGGCCGCCGCGCTGTACCTGGCGGACGTGCGGCTGGGGGAGAACGCTCGACGCCGTCACCTGGTGCTCGTCGTGGACGGCAGCCTGTCCATGTCCGCGCGGACTCCGGATGGCAAGACGGTGCTGGAGCACGTGCGCACGGAAGCCGCGAAGCGCGTGGAGTCGGAACGCGCGACGCACGTCACGGTGCTCGCGAGCGGCGTGGCGCCCCGGGTCCTCGCTGGACCGGAGGCCGATGCGTCGCGTGCCCTGGGCGCGCTGGAGTCCTTCCAGGCGCGCGGTCCGGACCATGACGTCACGGCTTCGCTCCTGTGGGCGCAGGAGCTGGCTGGCCCGGGCAAGCACGTGCACTTCTTCACCGACGCGCCGCCCTCCGAGGACACGACCGTGCCGCCCTCCGTGCGTTGGACTGCGCTGGGGCGCTCCCAGGGCAACGTGGCGTTGGTCTCCGCGCAGCGGCGCGACGAAGGCGGCCGGGCCACGGTGACGCTGCGGGTCGCTCGCTTCGGGGCGGGGCCTTCGGAGATTGATGCACGCGTGCGCGCGGCACCCGGACCGGGCGCGCGGGAAGGCACCGAACGCACGGAGCGCATCGCGTTGCCGGAAGAGGGCGCCGCGACCGTGCGCCTCACGTTTCGCGAGGCCGGCGACGTGGAGGTGTCCCTGCCGGACGACGCGCTGCCCGAGGACGGACACGTGCGCCTGCCCCCGTCCCCCGTGATGCCGGTGGCCGTGGGGCTGACGGAGGGCCTGTCGCCCGCGTCGAAGCAGGCGCTGGAGCGCTTCCTGGCCGTGTCTCCCGATGTGGCGCACGGCCCTCCTGTTCCCGGCGCGCCGGTGCTGTCCGTCGGCCCCGCGCGCGCGGAGGCCCGTGTGACGCTGGGCGCGGAGGGACCGCTGCGCACCTTCGTGGGGCCGTTCTTCACGGAGAAGGGCAGCACGCTGATGGACGACGTGCAGCTTTCGGGCGTGCGGTGGACGGCGGGCGCGAACCCTCCGGGCCGTCCGTTGATGACCGCGGGCGAAGCCGTGCTCGTGTCGGAAGAGGAGGGCGGGCGGCTGCACCTCAACGTGGACCTGGCGCGCTCCAACCTCCAGCGGACCACCGCCTGGCCCGTGTTGCTGGGCAACGTGGTGCGTGATGCGCGGCGGCTTCGCGAGGGCTTCCCCCGGCGTCAGCTCAACCTGGGCGAGTCGCTCTCCGTGGTGACGGAGGCCGGTGCACGCTACGCGCTGAATGGACCCGCGGGCCGCAAGCCCGTGTTTGGCGCGGGTGCGCTGAGCCTGCCCGCGCCCACCAGCCCCGGTCGCTATGTGCTGGAGCGCGAGGGCCGTGAAGTGGACTCGCTGGAGGTGCTGGCGCTGGATGCTCGGGAGTCGGACCTGCGTGGCCGGGGCAGCGCGGACGTGGCCGCGAAGGAAGCGGGCGAGGACTCGGAAGGGAACAGCGGCCATGAGCGCGCCCGCTGGCCCCTGGTGGTGCTGCTGGCCGCGCTGCTGGCGGACTTCTACGTCACGAGGAAGGCATGACCTTCACCCTTCCCCAGGCGTGGCTGCTGCTGTTGCCGCTGGGACTCTTCCTGTGGCGCTACGGCCGGAGGCCCGGTCCGCCCATGGTGCTGCGGTGGGCGCTCCTGGTGCTCGGCGTGGGCGCGCTGTCCGGGCCGGAGCTGCGGCTGGCGAACGCGGGCAGCGACGTGGCCGTGGTGGTGGACCGCTCACGCTCCATGCCGCTGGACGTGGACCGCGTGGCGCAGGAGCTCGTCTCGCTGGTGGAGTCCCAGCGCCGGCCGGGCGACCGCGTGGGGGTCATCACCTTCGGCCGCGAGGCGCGGGTGGAGTCCTCGCTGTCGGAGAGGAGCCGGTTCGGCGGTTTCACGCGGCCGGTGGACGCGGAGGCGTCGGACCTGTCGGCCGCGCTGGACGCGGCGGGTGCGCTCATTCCCCCCGAGCGCACGGGTCGGGTGCTGGTGGTCTCCGACGGCCGGGCCACGGGCGCGGATGCCCGGGGCGCGACGCGGCGGTTGGCGGCGCGAGGCATCGCGGTGGACTACCGGCAGGTGTCCCGGCCGGAGCCCGCGCTGGACGTGGCCGTGGTGTCGCTGGACGTGCCCGCCACCGTCTCCGTGCGCGAGCCCTTCCAGTTCTCCGCCGTGGTGCAGGCGACCTCGGCCGTCACCGGCACCGTGCGCCTGGAGCGCGACGGGAAGGTGCTGGTGAAGGGGCCGTACGACTTCAAGCCCGGGCCCAACCTGCTGCCCCTTCGCGACCTGCTGGAGGAGCCGGGGCTCGTGCACTACCGGATCACGGTGGAGGTGCCCGGAGACGGCGTCCCGGAGAACGACGTGGGCGTGGGCGTGCTGCGCGTGGAGGGGCCGCCGCGCGTGCTGCTGCTCACCGCGCAGCCCTCGGGCACGCTGGCGAAGGCGCTGACGGCGACGGGCATGACCGTGGACGTGAAGGCGCCGTTCCACCTGTCGCTGGAGGCGCTCGACGGGGTGGGCGTGGTGGTGCTGGAGAACGTGGACGCCAACGCGCTGGGCGAGACGGGGTTGAACGCGCTGGCGGACTACGTGGACCAGGCGGGTGGCGGGCTGGTGATGACGGGAGGGCGGTCGAGCTTCGGCGAGGGCGGCTACCGGCGCTCGCCCGTGGAGCCACTGCTGCCTGTGTCATTGGAGATGCGCGAGGAGCAGCGGCGCGCGTCGGTGGCGATGAGCGTGCTCATGGATTCGAGTTGCTCCATGGGCATGCAGGTGCCGGATGGGCGCACGAAGATGGAGCTGGCCGCGGAGGGCGTCACGGCGGCGCTCACGTTGCTCAACGGGAACGACGAAGCCTCCGTGCACATGGTGGACACGGAGCCGCATGAAATCTTCCCCTTGAGTCCGGTGAGCAAGGGCCTGCCGTTCGACCAGGTGGCGCGAGGCTTCAGCGGCGGTGGTGGCATCTACGTGGGCACGGCCCTGCGCGCGGGCAGCAAGGAGATCCTCCGCAGCGACAAGCCCACGCGGCACGTGGTGCTGTTCTCGGACGCGGCGGACTCCGAGGAGCCGGGCGACTACCAGGAGACGCTGGCGGCGCTGCGAGCGGCCAACGTGACGGTGTCGGTCATCGGCTTGGGAAAGCCCACGGATCCGGACGCGGACCTGCTGCGCGAGGTGGCCCGGCGCGGGGCCGGGCGCATCTACTTCGCGGAGGACGCCATGAGCTTGCCGCGCATCTTCAGCCAGGAGACGCTCGCGGTGGCGAGGGCCACGTTCGTGGACGAGCCCGCGTCGCTGGAGGCCGCGCCGGACCTGTCGCTGTTGGGACCGCTGCCGACGGCGGGCCTGCCGCAGGTGGGCGGCTACAACCTCACCTACCTGAAGCCTCGGGCGAACGTGGCGCTGCGCACGTTGGACACGAACGCCGCGCCGGTGCTGGCGCTATGGCCGCACGGAGCGGGGCGCACGGTGGCGCTCACGGCGGAGGTGGACGGCAAGTACACGGGCGAGCTGCGCGAGTGGGGCGCACTGAGGGCGACGCTGGAGGCGGTGGTGCGCTGGTCGATGGGGCGGCCGACGCCGAAGGAAGAGGCGGTGGTGCGCTCGGAGCGCCAGGGCAACCTGTTGCGCGTGACGTTGGACCTGCCTCCGGGTGAGCCGATGCCGGGCGCGCTGCCCACGGCGGTGTTGCTGGCGGGCGACGGGCGCTCTGGCGTGGAGAAGCCGCTGCACTGGGAGGACGAGGACCGGCTGGTGGTCGAGTACCCGCTGACGGGCAGCGGCACCTGGCACCCGGTGGTGAAGTGGGGCGGGCGCGTGTTGAGGGCGCCACCGGTGGCGCTGCCGTACGCGCCGGAGTTCGAGCCGGGCAGCGCGAAGGAGGGCCTCAAGCTCCTGCGAGCATTGGCGGCGGTGGGCGGAGGCCAGGAGCGGCTGTCGATGACGGGCCTGTTCGCGGAGGCGCCGGAGTCGGAGGGCCGCGTGGCGCTGGCGCCCTGGCTGGTCGCTTTCGCGCTGGCGGCGATGCTGGCGGAGGTCGCGGTGCGCAGGTTCCTCTCCGCGCCCCGAGTGCGTGCCGCACGCGAAAGGCCCGTGAAGGAAGCCAGCGCACGTGAGCCCACGGCAGCCCCACGTACGGACGTGAAGCCCTCCGCGACGACGCCCAAGCCTGTTCAGGAGGACCCCGCCGAGCAGAAGCCGGAGCCTCCGAAACCGCCCGCTGGAGTGGACTCCGCACTGGAGGCCGCGCGAGCGCGGGCACGGCGCCGCACGGGGCGCTGATCCGACTTGTTCAGGTGCGCGAGTACGCGCAACGGCGCCAGAGGTCCGCTGAGTGGCATGCTGTCTGGGGGCTGCGGGTCCACCTGGGCGGTGGAAACTTGTCCGACTGTCGGACAGGTTTGGAATCGCAGGGGGCGGGAGGTGCGTAGCAGGGGCCGGGGGGCCTGGCGGTCCAGGCCTTGCGGTGGGGACTGGGTGTCGTCCTGGGCGTGCTCGCGCCCCTCGCCGCGCGCGGCGCTGGACGCCTCGGCCGGGGGCACCGTCCACGTACTCGCGTCTGTTCTGAGCGCACGTCGAGAGCAGGCGAGCCAGCGTGGGGACAGCCTTCCGGGATGACCGCGCTGTCGTCCTGGGGGTTCCGCCGTGGCGCCTCCATCCTGAACTCAACCGTCGAGCCCGGCTCCGGGTCGAACTTCCCTGCGCAAGGGGGATTCCTACTGTGCGTGGGCAGGATTGTTCTCAGGGGAGGTTGCCGTGGCCGGTGATGATTCGGGGCGGAAGCGGAACCGTGCGCCCGTTGCCTCCCAGGGCGTGATGTCGCTCCTGGAGCGCTGGGTTTCCGACCTCGAACGGGATGCTCCCTTCTCGCGGGAGGATGCACCGGAACCACGTCAGCGCGCTTCCGGAGCCGCTGCTCGCTCTGGTGATGATCCGCACGATGACCTCGGCCCAGATGGCCGGACGACGCAGGGTGAGCCCTCTGCCTCCTCTCGCACGACCCGGGAGGAGATGCGTCCTTCGCGTCGTGGCTCCAGGCCCCCTGCTTACACGAGGGAAGACGGATCATCGGGGACAGCGAGTGCGCGGCTGCGTCCTCCTCGTCAGAATCCTGAACGTTTCGCCGAACCGGGGCCCAACCGTCATGCCTCGTCGCGCGCGACCAGGGGGGAGGGGCGCCCTGCGCGTCCTGACAGTGAGCCGTTCTCCGAATCGAGGCCCCGTACTCCTTCTGAATCCGAGGGCCCTGGCGCCGCACGTGAAGGCATGCGCCCTCCACGGCCTGGTTCCGGCACGCCCGCCGAGTCCGTGTCCCGACCCCGGATGCCGCAGGGTGGAGCCTCCGCTTCGGGTGAGGGAGTGCGCCCTCCACGTTCCGGCCGCAGTTCGCTCGCTGAGTCGGCGCCCCGAGCCCGGATGCCGCAGGGCGGAGCCCCCGCTTCTTCCCGCGCGGCCCGTGAGAAGCACCGCCGCGAAGCGACTTCGTTCGGCGAACAGGAATCCCGTGTCGATTCCGTTCACGCGGCGCGCGAAGAGCATCACCTTGAGACGGATCCGTTCAGCGAACAGGCGCCCCGCATGCCGGCGGCATCGGAACGCTCGGCCCGTGATGCAAATCGCCACATGAGGTCTGGCGCGGATCCGTTCACTGCGTCAGAGGCGGTTGCTGCTCGTTCGGCCCATGAGGTCAGCCGCCACGCTCGCTCTGATGCGGATCGATTCAGAGCGTCAGAGGCGGCCTCTGCTCGTTCGGTTCGTGAGGCGAACCATCACTCGCGCTCCGGAGCAGACCCCTTCAGGGAACCCGAGTCGACACCTGCCCGCACGTCCCGGGAGGAGAACGTCCACCTCCGCTCCGGAACCGACTTCTTCACCGAGTCTCAGTTCCGCGAAGCGGAAGCACAGGACTCGCCCTTCCGCGCGGCCCGTGAGGAGCTCCGGCTCCAGGGGCCCGTGGTCACCTTCCCGGATGGCGCTCGAATCGTCCTGGGCAACGAGGGCGGCAGGCCCATCCATCGCGGCACCGTCGCGGTGCGCGGGCCGTGTGCACCTTCTCGTGAGGAGGTCATGGGACCAGGCCTCACGGAACCCCAGTCCCGCGCCCTGGACTTCGTCCTCGCGTGGTTCGGGCACCCGTTCGACTCCGTCACCTCCGAGCCCCAGCCCGGCGGCGAGCCCCGGTGGGGCGCCTGGCCATTGTCAGGGCCCCTGCTCATCACCGCGCTCGTCCACTGGAAGCAGCACGAACCCGAGGCGTTCGACGCGCGCCTGGGCCGGCTGGGACTCGAAGCCACCCCAGCGCAGCCGGACGAAGCCGCCTCGCTGCGCCTCCTGGGCTCCAGGAACGCCGAAGGCCACGATGCCCTGGCCCTGATCGCCGAAGACCCCCGGCTGCTCGCGGCGCTTGCCCGGGCCGGCCGGGAGCGCGGCGCTCAACGGGCGCAGCTTGAAACGCTCGTCACGCACGTGCTGCGCCCCATGCTGGCCTCCTGCGCCCAGGCGGAGACGGCCGTGGACGCGCCCGGTGGACTCTTCGCTTCGGCTCGCGCGCTGGCCCTGCTCTTCCACTCCGAGCTTCGCTTCGGCCGCCGCGGCGTCACGCGGCTCGTGACGCTCGCACGCGAACGGCCGGAGCCACCCGTCGCGGGGGAGCACGCGGGTGAACGCCTCGCGGAGGACCTGCGCGCCACCGGCCGCTCGCGCGAAGCCTCCGAGGTCTGGCGCATCCTCACCTCTCCCGAACTGGCGGACCCCTCCTAGCGCGCGCCATGCGGACGCCTCTTCCTCCCGGGAGCCATGTCCTCCTCGTGGTCCCCGACCCTGGCGCCCCGGTCGCTCTCCAGGAGCAGAACCGCGCCCTGGCCGGCGAGCTCATCCTCAACGGCCAGCGCTACCACCTGGTGCCCGCGGAGCCCTCCGCGAGCCCCGCGACGGCGCCCGCATCCGACGTGCGGCTGCTCACCTCGCGCGAGCTGCAGGTCGTCTCGTGCGTCTGCGCGGGCTGGGGCAACAAGCAGATCGCCACGAAGCTCAACATCAGCACGTGGACCGTGGCGGCCCACCTGCGGCGCATCTTCGTCAAGCTGGGCGTGGACACCCGCGCCGCCATGGTGTCGCGCTGCCTGGGCGCGGTGTCCCTACCTCCGACCTCGTGACGGACCGCGCGCAGGCGGCGCCACGCTCTGGCGCAGCCCCAGCACGAGCGCCACGTTGGCCTGGGGCCGGCACACCAGCCGGACGCACTCCCCCGGGCAGATGAGCAGCGGTGTCACCCCGGGCCCGTGCCCCGCGACCTTGCTGTCCGAATGCACCACCACGCCCACCGTGATGACCCCCGCCCGTCGCGAGGGCCCGAAGCGATAGTCCAACGGACACACCGCCACCAGGTCCCCCAGCCGGAGCGCGTTCAGCCGGTGCTTGCGCACCAACCGCGCGTCCGACAGCTGGATGTCCAGATCCCCCAGCACGCCCTCCGAACGTCCGAACCCCGAACCCATCAACTCCGCGGGCACCGTGTGCGTCACGGGGACCACCAGCCGCCCGCGCTCCGTCCGCACGCCCCAGCGCCGGAGCAGCCGGGGCGACAGGTTGAGCGCGCGCACCTGCGGGAAGTCCGGCAGCTCCAGCCCCTGGCCGTACGCATCCAGCTGCACGCGGTCGCCAATGCACAGCCGGCGCTTCACCGCGGGCGGGAAGTCCACGATGACGTGGTTGATGCCGCCGTGCTTTCCCACCACCGTGCCCACCGCGCCCCTCGCGGGACCGCTCGTCACGCGCGCGCGGTTTCCCACGCACGCATAGAACATCAACGCCCGGTTGGAGCCGCCGCGCTGGCCGACGTCGTCCTTCCCGGTGTTGTGCAGCGACACACCCGCTTCCATGTGGTCCGCCGCCAGCCCCACCGCGCGGTCTCCCACGCGGCGGTTGAGCACGATGCCGCCGCTGCCCGGCACCAGCCGGGGCACCCCATCCCGGCCCATGCGGTAGGGCGACGCGCGCACGACAGGGTGGGACACCTGGCCCGCCACCGCCGAGGCCACCATCCGCGACACGTTGGTGCGCGGCGCCGAGGCGGCCCCCATGCCCGCCTCCATCAGGGGATGCAGCGGGATGTCCATGCCGTGCCTCCCTCGTTCAGCGAATCGCCGGTGCGGGGCTGGTGATGCCCAGCGTCTGGCGCAGGGTGGGGGACACGCCGCGGAACGAGCGGCCGTCCGGCGTCATCCGGTACGCGGCGATCCACTCTTCCGCCACCGGGCCCAGCGGCATCACCTCCGTCTGGAAGTCCCTGAAGTCGCGCGTCTTGAACGGGTTGTCCGCCACGAAGTTGAGCAGCAGGCGCCCCGCGTCCGCCATCTTCGAGCGCTGCGAAATCTCCCCCGCGCCGCCCAGGTAGCGCTGCGACACCACTTCAATCACGTCCCACTTGGTGTTCGCGTCGAACGCCTTCTTGATGTCTGGAGTCTCCATCGCGTCGAGGATGGTCTTGAGGTACTCGCCCACCTCCACCGTGAGCGCCAGGATGTTGCCGTAGGTGGCGCGGTCGATCTGCCAGCGGATGTCCGTGCCCAGCCGCTGGATGGTGGCCTGGCTCGCGAAGGGCCGCTCGTTCAGCTGCTGCGAGCCGCGGATGACTTCACCAATGAGCAGGTCGCGGAAGTACTGCGCGATGGCGGACACGAAGGCGATGAACTCGCGGTGGAAGTTGCGGAACATCACCGCGCCCGCCGGCGCCGCCAGGCTGCCGTAGTTGAACGCGCGCCGGTACGCGAGCTGCCGGTCGCGCGGCTTGTAACGCAGCGGTTGGTGCTTCTCCATCAGGTACAGCGCCCGCGCGCCGGGGCCCCGCTGGATGCGCATGCGCCCGTCGTGGAAGAGGCGCAGGAGCACGCCCGCCACCTGGAACACCTTCATCCGTTCGTGCTGGTAGATGTAATAGAGCTCCGCGGTCGCGTGGAGCTGCGTCTCGATGACGGACTCATCGAAGTCCTGGACGAGCAGCGGCCGGCTGATGGAGTCGAAGGAGGGCGCTCCGTCCTTGCCCAACCCCATCAGGTCCGAGAAGAGCGACGCCGTCGAGCCGTCGGAGGCGCTCGCGAGCAGCTCCTCCTCCCGGAGCGAGAGCTGCTTCTGCAACTCCGTGCGCTGCTCATCCGACGTGACGTTGGAGAGGACTTCCCGCTTCCACTGCGAGAACAGCCGCTGAAGGGCTTCTGCCGTACCGATGCTCATGGCATGCCACCTGGGTCAATGACGTTGAAGGAAAGGGTTTCAGGCCCGTGCGAGCACGCTCATGGCTTGCGCGCGTGGCGGACGTGGCGGCGCGAGTGGCCCGACTTGGCGTGCCCGTTGGGCGGCGCGGGCTGTCCGTCCGAACCGTGCCGCCCCTTGCCTGCGATGATGCGCTCCACGGCCTTGAGCTGATCCGAGAACGCCGTCTCCAGCTGACGGGCCAGCTCCGGCCCCTGGGCCTCCAACTGCTGCTTCACGTCCGTCATGATGCGCGACCGGCTCTTCTCGATGAGCGAGGCCACGTCGTCCAGGCTGGCCCCGTTGCCCGCCGTGGCGGTGGCGGGCGCCGCCCGCTCGCCCGGCTCCGCGTCCATCGGGTGCTCCACGGCCCCGGGGTTGATGCGCGGCTCCAGGTCCTTCTCGATGCGGTCCAGCGAGACGCGGATCGGCGGAGGCACCGTGAAGGGCTCGCCGGTGTTGCAGTGGCCGCCCTGGGGGAAGCCGTACTTGTGGTTCCGGTCGTCCTCGATTTCCTCCGCCTGGCCGGGCGCCTCCTGGGTCAGCGTGTTCGCCAGCTCCAGCGAGTCCTCCTCCAGGCCGCATTGCTCCCGGAGGAACGCCGGGCTCACGTTGAAGACGTCCACGTTGTCATCCAACTGCTCAATCATCTCCTCGTGGAGGTCCACGCGGTTGCCGCCCGGCACCACGGCCTCGTCGTAGTCCAGCAGGAACAGGTCGATGATCCGGTCGATGTGGTAGAGCTTCCGGTCCAACCGGGCCAGCTCCTTCCAGAACTCCACCG
Organism: Corallococcus sp. AB032C; assembly: GCF_003668935.1. Taxonomy (NCBI): domain Bacteria; kingdom Pseudomonadati; phylum Myxococcota; class Myxococcia; order Myxococcales; family Myxococcaceae; genus Corallococcus; species Corallococcus sp. AB032C. The sequence goes on from NZ_RAWP01000006.1 coordinate 20,696, forward strand.
ACGTGCTGGGGTCCATCAGCAGGTCCTCGATGAGCTCCTGGGTGTCGTTCCGGTCCCGGAACTTGTCGTTCAGCTCCTGCTCCTTGCCCGTCAGGTCTCTGAAGGTCAGCGGGACGGGGAGCACCAGGTTGAGCAGCCGCGCCCCGGCGTTGGGCCGGTCGAACGCGTCGATGAACAGCGTCAGCGCTTCCGTGAAGGCGGCCAGGGGCGCGGAGGCTCCCTGGACCTTCGCGTTCAGCGCGACGCCCCGGCTGCTGCCGCCGGAGTTGGAGAAGGCGGTGATGGACGTGTCCAGCAGGCTGCCGGCCACGTCCCGCAGGCGCCGCAGCTGGATGAGCTCCACGGGCACCGCGGACGCGATGCCGCGCATGTCCTCTGAATTCTGCCGGGGCGTGTGGTTCAGGAGCACGTCCAACAGCCGCGACATGGCATCCGGCCGGGCGATGGCGCGCAGGTCCGACTGCCCCCGGGCGCGCAGCTGATCCAGCAGCTTGCCGTAGGACGCCTGGCCGTCACCCCAGTCGTCGTAGCCCTCCTGGATGGAGGTGGCGGTGAGCTGCTCCAGCGAGTTGATGAGCGCCTCGCGGCGCTGGCGCAGGTCCTGGAGCGCCACCTGGAACACCGTGCCGCCCTTGTCGAAGCCCGCGCGGAAGAGCGCCTCGCCCGCCAGGATGCGCAAGAGCGTGGCGTTGTCGTCGATGGTCGCCGCGAGCCGGCCGAACTCCTGGACCACCGTGGGGTTGACCATGCCCACCAGGCGCGCCACGCGCGCGGTGTCCCCCAGCTTGCGGATGGAATAGAAGGCCCGGTCGCGCGACACGGGGTCCACCGCCATGTTCGCCGCGGCCTCGCCCTCGTCCACCTCCGCGAGGATGGAGTCGCGCCAGCCGCATATCGGCGCCTTGAAGTCGCGGTTGGAGGCCAGGTTCACCGCGATCTCCAGGTCGTCCACCAGCGCCTTGCGCTCCTGGCGGAACCTGCGCTGGCCCGGCGAGTCCAGGGTGCCATTCATCATGGCCATGGCCGGCTCGGGCATGGCCGAGACGCGGATGGGCTGGCCCTTGCTCTCGTCGTCCAAGCGCGCGGCCGTGGTCGGGTAGAGCTTGCGCAGCGCGCCCACCACCGCCTTGGGGTCACGCGCGTCGGACACGCCGAGCTGACGGCGCAGGAACTCGTCGAACTTCGACTTCGCGCTCGAGGCCAGCTCGATGGATGCGGCGGGGCTTCTCCCCTTCACGTTCTCGTACATCGTCCCTCCCTTGAGGTCCTGTCATGCGGCCAGGGTGACGCCCACGCCCGGCATCCGCGCGTTGCGCGTGCCGAGCTTCACCAGATGATTGAGCACCGTCCGAGAGATGCGCTCGGGCGAGGCCAGCCTCCGTTCGAGCGCCTCGCGGCTGGCGCTCACCACGTGGCGCGGCGGCAGCCCCGGCGGGATGTGCCCGCGCGCCAATGACTCCGCGCCCCGGTCGATGCGCTCCTGATCCGACGGCCAGAACGGCACCACGTCCACCAGCGCGCGCTGCGCCAGTCCCCGGCGGGGCTGGAAGGCAATCTCATCCACGACATGGGGGATGAGCCGCGCCGCCGTGACCAGGAGCAGCTTGGGGATGCGCGCGGAGGGCAGCCGCGAGCGGTACAGCTGGTCCCAGTTGTCGCGCACGTCGCAGGCCCGGCGGATGAAGCCCATGCGCCGGAGCATCTCCGCCTGGATGAACACCCGCAGGAACGGCGTGGGGTGCGCGCTGAGTGGATGGAACGTCAGCACCCGTGACGCCGGGTACGCGAGGAAGTCCTTCATCGAGTGCACCGACGCGGGCCCCCCGAGCAGGCACGCGATGAGGTCCGCGAAGATCTCCTTGTGCCAGCGGCCCCACAGGCGCGTGAGCCACGGGTTGCCGGTGGCGTGCAGCACGCGCCGCTGGAGTGCCACCTGCGTCTCCTGCCAGATGCCCAGGTCCGCCTGCAGGTTGTGGCCGATTTCGTGGAGGATGACGCCCATCCCCCATGGCGCCTCCACGCGCTCGTAGGGCACGCGGATGAGGGGGAAGGGGTTGCGCTCCCCCAGCAGCCGGCTCAGCAACACGCCGCGCCGGAAGGTGGCCGGGGAGAAGCCGTGCTCCAGGTAGGTGAGCGGCTTGAGCATGGGGCCGTCCATCAGACCCGGCGAGGCCTGGCGCACCGCCTGGAAGCAGTCCACCGCGATGGCGTCGCAGGCCGCCAGCGCCGGCGCGAACCGCGTGCCCCGCTGACTGAAGACGTCGAAGAAGAGGCCGTAGGCGCGGCGGGCGCGGTCGATTTCACGCTCCAGGAGCGCGTTGCGCTCCAGCACCTCGTCAGGCGCGGGAGGGACGCCGTCCAGCCGGCCGTTCAGCCGCGAGAGGGCGCGGCGCACGTCGCGGTCGATTTCGCCCAGGCGCGCGTTGGCCGCGGCGAAGTGCGCGGCGGAGGGGGCGTAGGGGACGTCCCGGGGCCGGATGCCCACGTCCTGCGGCGTGAGGCGCGACAGCCGCCCCGCCCGGAACGTGATGCTCTGGACCTTGGCCCGCAGGAACCGCTGAAGCGTGTCCGCCATGTGCCCGCCTCCCCCTTGCCGCTCACGCCCCCGGGTTCACCGCACGATGACGCGCACCGGCCCCCGCAGCGTGACGGTCCGCAGCCGGCGAAGGCCGGGGCCTCCCATCATGGGATTCGTCCGGCCGCGAGGCCCCACCCGGCGCAGGCCCGCGCGCGCCCGGAGCTGGCGCACGGCGGCGCTCGTCCGGGCCAGGCGGCGCACCACGCGCGGGCTGGAGATGACGCGCCCGCCGATGCGGCGGAGCATCCTCGGCACCGCCTGGGGGCTCGCGCCCTGCTGGCGCACCAGCCGCGTCACCTGACGCACCACGCGCGTCACCGCCGGCAGGGCCCGCACGCCGTAGCGCTGGCTGATGCGCGAGGCGAGCTGCGTCGTCATCTGGCCCACCGCGCGTCCCAGCGCCTTGGCTTGTTGGGGCGACTGCCTGCGGCGCGCGGGAGACATGGTGGAGCGGACCACGTGCCGCGCCGCCAGCCCGCCCAGCACGCGGTTGAAGGCGTCCATGTCCTCGTCGCTGGCGTAGTCCCCGGCGGCGTCCGCGAAGGCGTCCATCGCATCCGCGCGGAGCAGCCCTCCCAGGGTGCGGCCAATCTCCTGGCCCGCGATGCCGCCCAGCCGGGGCGCGGCCTGACGGATGAGCCGCATGGCGATGGGCATGGCCCTGCGGCGGATGCGCTGGAAGGTGGGCCCGGCCACGGTGGCCAGCCGGCGCGCGCCGGCCGCCAGGCGGCGGAGGAACTCGTCCTCGTCCTGGGCGTCCATCGCGTCCGCGAAGGTGTCCTCCAGGGCGTTGGGGTTGTCCGTCTCGAAGCCGTCGCCCTCGAAGGGCTCCTCCATGGGGGTGGGGTTCTCCTCGAAGCCTTCGGCCTCGAAGGAGTCCTCCAGGGTGGTGGGGTTGTCCTCGAAGCCCTCGCCCTCGAAGCCCTCCTCCAGGGTGGTGGGGTTGTCCTCGAAGCCCTCGGCCTCGAAGCCCTCCTCCATGCCTTCACCCTCGAAGGGATCGTCCATGCCCTCGTCCTCGAAGCCCTCCTCGCCCTCTGCCAGCAGGTCGGACATCTCATCGCCCTGGCTCGAAAACTCCTCTTCGAAAGGCTGCGGTTGCATGGGTACTCCTCCTTGTCCTGAAGACTTCGTGAGTGGATCGACCTAGGCGCGGCGGACGCTCGCGGCGCTGACCGCGGCGACGGGGATGCGGCGCAGCACCTGCCGCCGGGCATGCACCCGCCGCGCGGCCAGGCGCGGCGGGACGACGCCCATCGCGGGCATCTGGACCGCGCGGGTGAGCACCCGGCGCCCCGCGCCCTGCACCACCCTCGGCAGGGCGGTGATGGCGCCGCCCGTGCCGCGCAGGCGCAGGTTCCCCGCCGCCAGCCGGGCGATGAGGCGCATCAGCCGCAGCCGCCGGCCCGAGGTGCCAGGCACCTGCTGGGCGAGCCGAATCAGGAGCTGCTCCACGCCGCGCGTGCGAGCCCGAAGCACGCCCTGCGCGGCGCCACCGAGCGTGGTGCTCATGGGCACCGCCTGCCGCGTCACCACCCGCGCCGCGAGCCCCGCGCCCAGCGGCAGGGCCACGGCGGGCGGCACCTGCCGCGCATCCGCCATGTCCGCGAGCGCATCCAACGACGCGTCGTCATCCGCGCCGTCGCCGCGCAGGATAGAGGACGCGATGCGCCCGCCCACGCCTGGAATCAGGCCACCCACCGCCCCCGCGAGCGCACCGCGCAATCCCTGTCCCCGCAGCAGCCCCTGCGCGGCACCAACGCCCGCCGCGACGACGCGCCCCCACGGCCCCGCGAGCCCCGCCACGCGCTGGACCACCGGCAGCGCGCGGGCGAGCAGCGGACCCGCGCGGCGCAGCGCCGCGGCCCCCAGCTGGCCCGCCCGCCGCACTCCCCGGGCGATGCCGCGCGCGGCGCTGCGGATGCGCCGGGTGATGCGGCCGAGGAAGGCCTCGGCGTCATCCGCGTCCATGGACTCCAGCACGAAGGGGTTGAGCGTCCGCGCGAGCGTCACCGCGGCGGGACCCGACACGAGGCGGTTGCTGGTGGCCGGCATGAACAGACCGCTGGCCGGGCTCGCCTCGAACCCGTCGAAGCCGTCGTCCTCCAGGAAGGCGTCCTCCGCCTCGGCCTCGGCGAACAGCTCCTCGAAGCCGTCATCCTCGAAGCCCGAGGGCTCGAAACCCGACGGCTCGAAGGGGTCCGTCTCGAAGCCTTCCGCCTCGAAGCCCTCCAGGTCGCTGAACTCGTCCGCCAGGTCCTCCAACTCCTGAAGGGCATCCGGGCCCTCCCAGGCGTCCATGGTGTCGAGGGACTCCACATCGGACAGGTACTCAGCGCTGGTCATCGCTTCCCCCTCGCAGGTGCGACCTCCACCCTTCACGGGCCGCAAGTTGGAGAAGGCACTCGGGGAGTGACAGTCACTCGTTTGGACTAGTGCTGGCAGAATCCCGCGCGACATGACCTTCGAAGAGACGATGCGGGAGCTGAAGCGGCTGGGCACGGCGCAGACGCGGAAGACCTACCTGCGGCACGGGGCTCCAGAGCCTGTGTCCGGTGTGAACTTCGGTCCGTTGGCGGTGTTGAAGAAGCGCATCGGCACGGACGGCGTGCTCGCCCGGGCGCTCTGGGCGTCCGGCCACACGGAGGCGCGGTTCCTGGCGACGATGGTGGTGGACGCGCCCCAGATGCCCTGGAAGGAACTGGACGCCTGGGCGAAGGGGCTGGACTGGTACGGGCTCACGCCCGTCTTCGTGTCGAACGTGGTGCTGCGTTCACCGCACGCGGTGAAGGCACTGACGTGGACACAGTCGAAGTCCGAATGGGTGGGGCAGGCAGGGTGGCAGAGCCTGTCCGCGCTGCTCACGAAGACCGAGCTGCTCGCGCAGGAGGACCTGCTGTCGTGGGTGAAGCGGATTGAACAGGAACTGCCGGGCGCGAAGAACCGCGTCCGCGAGGCGATGAACGGCGCGCTCATCGCGGTGGGCGGCTCCTCCGGAGGCGCGGTCCAGGCCGCGGCGCTCGCGACGGCGAAGCGGCTGGGCAAGGTGGAGGTGGATCAGGGCGACACGGCCTGCGAGACGCCGGATGCCACCGAGTACATCCTGAAGATGCAGGCCCGGAAGGACGCGAAGGCCAAGGCCCCGGCCAAGAAGCCCGCTGCCAAGAAGGCTCCGGCCAAGAAGGCTCCCGCCAAGAAGGCTCCCGCCAAGAAGGCCCCGGCCAAGAAGCCCGCGGCCTCCACGCGCACGCGGGCCCGGGCCTGACCTGGCGCGTGCGCCCGGCATGGAGGCCGGGCGCACGGTACAACTCACCGGCTCAGTTCTTCACGCACGCGGCCTGGCCACCCGCGTCCTTGTACGTCTTCACGCGCTTCACCAGGTTGCCGCCGTCCGACTCCGGCGTGGTCTGCTCGTAGTTGCCCGCGCCGAAGAGCATGCCCACGCCGCCCGCGGCGGCCACTTCGCCCGGGTGCGTGAGGAAGTAGTCCACGCGGTTGTCGCGCCACTTCTGGTTGCTGTTGGGCAGGGACATGTTGCCCACCGGCAGCTGCCACCAGATGTGCGGCTTGCCCAGCCGCGTGGAGACGGCCTTCGCCCAGGTGAAGGCCTGGTGGAAGTGCGGCAGCTTGCGGTTCTCCGGATCCCACCAGGCCGCGCTGCCCGTCGTCTTCTCGTACCAGCCCGCGTCGCGGTCGGACGCCTCCACCGTGACGAAGTCCGTGTCGCCCGCGCCCACGGACAGGAGGAAGTCCGCGACCTTGTTCGCCTCGCCCGCCACGTCGAACGACGCATCCGTATTCTGGGACACGTCCGTCTTCGTCGCCCACGCGCTCGCGTGCAGGCCCACCTTCGCGTTGGGCGCGTACTTGCGCACCATGGCGATCATGCACTTGCCCAGGCCCGCCCCATTGTTCTCCTGGCTGCCGCAGTCCGTGGGGTTCGCCGCCTTCACCGCGGCCGGCGTGGACTGCGCCTTGCCGTCCTTGGGAAAGAATTGGAGGTAGGCCCACATGTCCGGCTCGATTTGCAGCAGCGCCTTCTCCTGGCCCACCTGCTTCAGCAGGAAGCGCCAGTCCGCGAGGTAGCGCCCCAGGAACGCCGAGTCGTTGAGCGCCTTCAGCTGCTGCTCGCCCTCCGTGTAGCCGCTGGCCTGGAAGGCTTCGTAGTAGGTGATGAAGGGAATCTGCCCGTTCGTCTGCGCGGCCTTGATGAAGTCGCGCACGTAGGCACCGGGCGGCTCCTGGTCGTACTGCCAGCAGCCCCACCACCCGCAGCCGCCACCGCTGTTGGAGCATGACGCGCCGTCGGACGTGCACCCGGACGCGCACGAGTTGCACGCGTCCTTCGAATCGAACAGGCCCGCCGCGATGTAGAGGTAGCGCACGTCGAAGGGCGCGGCCTTCGCGGTGTCGTCCTCCATCTGCGCGCCCACCAGCACCGTGCTCTTGCCCAGCGTGGTGAGGAACTTCGCGCCCAGGCAGTCCGAGCCTTCGCCCGGCGTCACCCCGGGCCCATCCGTGCCCGGCCCGGGCTCACCACCCGGCTCACTCGAATCCGAACAGCCCGCCACGGCCAGCAGGCCCGCGGCGAGGAACGGCCAACACTTCCGACGAAACAGGGCAGGGGTCCGCATGATGTCCAGAACTCTACTCCGCCCCCGTCCTCCCATGCCCCTCGCCGCTGGGAGCTTTTCCTAACCTTGCCGGGAAGTCTTGAGTCACGCTCGCCCCACCGGCCCACGGCCGGTCTACCCCCCGAGGTGTGCGTGATGAAGCTCCGTTTGTGCGTGCTGCTGGTACCCGCGCTGCTGGCGGCCGGCTGCGGTCCCCTGGAGGAAACCCCCGAGCCCGTCATCGACGAGCTGACCGGGCAGGTGCTCCAGGAGGCGACGACGAAGTACGACATGCACCGCCTGTTGGAGGACTCGGACGTCACGGGCGGGACGGGCATCACGCCGGCGCAGGTGCAGGCGTTCCTCCAGCAGCAGGGCTCGTACCTGGCGGGCTACACGGACCCGGCCTACGGCAAGACGGCGGCGACGCTCATCGTGGAGCGCTCGCGCGCGAGCAACATCAGCCCGCTCTACATGCTGGCGCGCATCCAGGGCGAGTCCAGCCTCATCCAGAGCGGCACGTCCACCAACCTCAGCAAGGCCACGGGCTGTGGCTGTCCGGACGGCAGCGGCTGTGACGCGCAATACGTGGGCTTCGGCAAGCAGGTGGAGTGCGGTGCGAAGAAGATGCGCGGCTACCTCACCGACCTGGAGGCGGGCCGAGCCACCATCTCCGGCTGGAAGACGGGCGTGACGAAGTCCACGTCGGACCCGTGCTCGGTGAAGCCGGTGAACCACGCCACCGCGGCGCTCTACACGTACACGCCCTGGGTGGGCGCGTACGCCATCCAGTGCGGCCGCACCACGGTGGGCGGCTCGTCGCTGATGGCGTCCATCTACAACCGCTACAAGACGGCGTACGCGTGGACGCTCAACTCCACGGAGGGCTGCTTCTCCGGCACGGTGGACGCCACGGTGCCGGAAGGCTCATGCGTGCAGAGCTCGTCGGACGCGCTGTGGCGCCAGTGCTCGCAGGGCGTCTTCATTGGAGGCACCACCGCGAAGCCGTCCAACTGCAACGTGTCCTTCCCGTTCTGCGCCTCCACGCGCCTGGGCCGCGGCGTGCCCCTGCGCACCTGCGTGCAGGTGAGCAGCACCCTCTGGCAGCAGTGCGGAGCGGAGGGGACGTGGCGGGACGCGCCGGGCGCGGGCTCCACGGGCGTGGGGCCCGTGGGCACGTGCTACGCGGCGTACTCGCTGTAGCGTGAGCTCAACCTGGGAGCCTAGTCGCTGTCCTCATCGCTGTCCGAGGGCACATCCTCCATGATGTGTCCGAAGAGGATGGGCTCCTCCTTCTTGGAGGTCGGCTTCCATCCCGCGCGGACCTGCTTCCAGAAGAGCGCGCTCTTGGGAATCTGGAAGTTCGAATCAGGCACCACGGAGGTCCATGCGTTCTCGGGGATGCCCGGGTGGCGCCCGCGCGTCCCGACCGTGGGGGTCATGATGAGGACCGACAGACGTGCTGCGGCCGAGTTGTATGAATCAAACAACGCGGAGCACCACCGGCAACAGAGATAGGAGACGCCCAGGTAGAGGTCCATGGCGCCGCGGAGGTCGATGTTCCCGACCAGATAGGCCAGGAGCCGCACCTCCGCGTGCATCTTCTTGAGGGCGGGGAGCACCGTGATGGTTCGGAACTGGTAGCCCTTGTTCCACCACGCGTGGACCTTGTTCATGTCGATGTTGATCCGCTCCTTCTTGTACTCCTGGAGCGACTCATATCCACCGCTCTCCGGGCCGAAGAGCTTCTTCCACCGGGGGTCGTCCTGGTCCCAGGCCTCGATGGCCTTCTGCTTCTTTTCCTTGTCGTAGGCCGGGGGCTTCTGCGTATGCACCTGCCGCAGCAGGTTCGCGACGCCCTCCGCGCTGAGGGACTTGGTGTCATTGGCGCAGACGTAGAGTGTGTCGCCGACGTGGGCCACGGCGACACACTGGGCCTTCGGGAACTTCCAGAGGATGATCCGGGCGTAGGAGTCGAGCCGCCGATGGGCACGCTCCAGGTCCTGGTTCTCCTCCATCTCGGTCATGCACGCCCAGCAGATGTCGCTCTTCCCAAACCCACAGTACTTGCAGGCCATGCTCTCTCCATGTCTCGCTGTTGCCGTGCTTGGGCGCGCGGAGATGGAGATGTCGGGATGGGGCCCAGTCCGGACTGTTCAGGGCAAGACTAGGAAAGCCGGCGGAACGAGCCAAGCACCCGGCCGGTGCCCGGCCGGGGCTACCCGGTGGGTCAGTACTCCTTGGTCCAGATGAGGTCCAGGCCGCCGGAGCGCGCGTCGCCGTACATGCCTTCCAGGCTCCAGCGCGGGCTGAAGAGGTACTGGAAGCGCACGGCGTTGGCGTTCTCGCCCTTCTGGAGGTTGGCGCCCACGCGGCCGGTGTAGCCCACGTAGATTTTGTCCGTCACGTACGTGCCCACCTCCAGCTTGGTGCCGGCGATGCCGCTGTCACCCGCTTCGATGGAGAGCACGTCCAGGGGCAGCTTCGCGGCAATGGCCTTGCGCGCCTCGTTGGCGACGAACGAACCCACCACGGAAGCGGCCTGCGCGCTCGCGTTCATGGACGCGCCGGAGCCGCGCTCCAGCGTGCGGCGGCCGGTGGCGAGCAGCGTGTAGATTTCCGACTCCGGCAGGGCCGGGTCGCTCGTCGTCTTCAGCGTCACTTCCTTGCCCTGGCCGCGCACGGTGACGAAGACGGTGACGTTCGCGTTCTCGTTGCGGTGCTCGGCGGTGACGTTGATGTACGGCATCATCACGGGGCCGGTGAAGCGCACCTGGCTGTCGCGCTGCACGTCGAAGCGGCGGCCCAGCACGTCCACGCGGCCCAGCAGCACCATCACCTCGCCGAACATGCGCGCCTCGTTGGCGTATTCGACGCGGAAGCCCTCGGACAGGCCCAACTGGACGTTGAGGTCCGTGCCGCGCACCCACAGGTTGCGGGGCGCGTTGATGTTCACCCAGAACTGACGCTGCGGGGGTCCCTCGTCCTCGCCTTCCTCCGCCAGGGGCTCCGCTTCCGCCTGTGACGTGGGGCCACCCGCGCCGCCACTGCCCACCGTCGACTCCGGGTTGCCGGGCATGCCGGGCGAGTCCGGCGCGTTGCGCGGATTTTCCGCCTTCTGCGACGTGGCCACCTGCGTGGGCGCCTTCTCCTTCTTCTTGCGCTTGTCCACCGGCACGCCGTTGCGGACCATCACCACGTCCACGGGGCGCTCCAGCGGCTGCAGGTCCTTGCGCTTGGCCTCCGGCAGTTCGACGTGCGCCTCCGGGATGGACAGGTCGCTGATGTTCACCAGCCGCTCGCTGAGGCTGCCCTTCATGGACAGGTTCAGCGACAAGAGCGCCATCAGCTGGTCCTCCACCACGATGGGCAGGTTCTTGGTGTTGCCCTTGCCCTCCAGCACGAACTCGCCGCTCTTGCCCTGGCGGTTCGCGGTGGCCGTCAGCTCCAGCGTGCCGTTGCCGGACTTCGCGGTGAGCTTCTTGAGTTCGATGCGCTCCTGCGACGCGTTCAGCGCGAGCTGGATGTCGCGGTACTCGCCGAAGCCCTGCAGCCCCAGCCGGCCGTCCTTCCACTGCAGGTCGCCCTTGAAGGTCGGCGCGCCCACGGTGCCGCCCAGGTTCGCGTCCGCCTGCATGATGCCGCCCAGCGAGCGCACGTACGGGGAGATGCCGGAGAGGAACGTCGGGTCGAAGCGGCGCGCGCGCAGCGACACCTCCACCGGCGCCCGCTCCGCCTTCTTCGCGGGGCCCTGCGCGGACTGGAACGCGGGCAGGGACAGGTCCAGGTCCAGGGTGCCGCCTAGGAGCAGCGACCCGCCGCCGGGCGCGGTGAGCATCGCGTCGAAGAGGGACTTCGCCTGGGAGTAGGAGTAGTGCAGCCGCGCCTGGCCCAGCGCCGTCTGCGCCACGCCCAGGTGCTGCATGCCCGCGTTGAGCTCCAGCTCCGGGGCCTCCGGCGTGCCCCGCGCCACCAGCTCCATGGACAGCACGCCCTGCGGCCCGCGGTTGCCCTGCGCCGGCTCCACCGCCATGCCGGGAATCTCATTCAGGGGCACGGGCCCCACGCGCCCCTTCATCCGGAAGGGCACGCGGCTGACCACCTCGCGGTCCTGGAGCGCGGCCAGCGGCGCCAGCAGGCGCGCCTCCAGCGTGGCCAGCGGCCCGTTGGGGCGCTGCACGTCCAGCGTCAGCTTCACGTCTTCATTGCCCGCCAGCGCCAGCGCGGTGCCATTGAGGGGCGGCAGGCCGTTGGCGGTGACGCCCTTGGCCTGCATCTCCACGCGGCCCCGCGGCGCGAGCGCGGAGCCGTTCACGTCCGCCTTCAGCGTCACCGTGCCGTCCGGCTTGTCCACGCCCTCCGCGCCCTGGAGCAGCTTCAGGGGCAGCTCCGCCACCAGCGCCTCCAGGTGCAGCGGCGCGTCCAGCGCCTGCGCGGGCGTGGGCGGGTTCGCGATGACGCCGCCCAGCGTGAAGGGCGTCTTCACCAGGACGTAGGCCCGCGGCGCGACACCCTTCACGTCCATCCGCGCGCTGAGCGTGGCGTCGTTCGGGTCGGAGTTCGCGTGCAGCTCGAAGCCCAGCGCCTGCGCGAAGAGGGCCTCCGGCCGGCCGGGGTAGCGCAGTTCCGCGCCCACCACCTTCAGGTCCAGGCGAGGGTCCTTCGCGGAGCCGTCCACCACCAGCGTGCCGGTGACCTGACCGGAAGGGCCGGGCGGCTGGTTCGCCAGCTTCAGCACCTCCGCGACGTCCAGCTTCTCCAGGTTCACCGTCAGGGACAGCGGCTCGTTGCGCCGGCGCAGCACACCCTGCACGGGCACGTCGAACTTGGAGGACACGCGCGCCGCGTTCAGCTCCGCGCCCAGCGTGCCGGTGGCGCGGTCCTTCACGTATCGCGCCTTCACCTGGAGCCCCAGGCCCTCGTAGCCGCGCACCTTGCCGTCCGTCAGCGTGAGGTCCACGTCCGCGTCCGGCCGCGCCATCCGGCCCTTCGCCGCGACATGTCCGGACAGCATGCCGCCCAGGCCCAGATCCTCCGGCACCGCGATGCGAGGCAGCTTCGACAAATCAAAGGCGCCCAGGTCGATGCGCGCGTCCACGCGCTCGCCGTCCTTCACCGCGGCGATCTTCAAGGTCTGCGGTCCCGACGCGAGCGCCAGCGGCGGCGCCAGCGCGATGCGCCCGCCCCCGAAGGCCAGGTGCGTGGGCTGCTGGAGCGTCCAGGTGGCCTCCGGCCAGGACAGCGAGAAGGCGCGCATGGCCAGCCCCTCGTTGTCCTCGTCCACGGTGCCCTCCACGCCCAGCGCGAGCTTCGCGTCGCCGTCCACGCGCACGCTGGCTTTCAGCTCGCGGTTCTCGCCGGTGGTGAGCGCCAGGGACAGGTCGCGGAACGTCTTGCCCGCGGTCTTCAGCTCGCTCACCAGCACGGTGGCGTCGGTGGTGAGCGGACGGGTGACGTCCGGCACGCTCGCCTTGAGCGACAGGTCCTGGATGGCGATGTCGCCGTAGTTCAGCGCCACGAAGTTGCCGTCCGCCTTCACCCCTGGCGAGCGCGGCGGCCCCTTCACCTGGAGCTCCAGCGAACCGCTGCCGGACATGGGCGGCACGGTGCCGCCGGGCAGCAGCTTGTCGAGCGCCTGAGACAGCAGCCTCAGGTTGCCCGCGGACAGGCTGCCGCGAGCCTCCAGCGCCTTCGAGGTGCCTTCGCCGGACGCGATGAACGCCGCACCCGGCATCATCACGCGCAGGTTGGCCACGTTGTAGTGACCATCCTTGGCGCTGGCCTTCATCTCGATGGGGCCCACCGACTGGCCCCGGAACTCGGACGGGGTCACGGTGAGGGCCACGTCGCCGTCCAGCGTCTCCACGCTGTCGCCACCGCCGTGCGCGATGAGGTCCGCGGCGATGTTGGTGGGGATGCCGTTCTCCATCAGCTCGGCCAGATTGACCCCGCGCGCCTTCACGGTGGTCTCCGAGGTGCGGAACGTCTTGAGGTTCACGTCGCCCGTGAGGTCCAGCGTGGCCTTGCCCGCGGACGCGCCCAGCCGCGCCTTCGCGAGGTCTCCGTCCATGGACGCGGTGCCCTTCGCCTCGATGGGCACCACCAGCGGATACGCAGGCACGAAGGCCTTCACCGGCCCGGGCGGAACGGCCAGCCGGCGCAGCTCCACGGCCGCGGCTGTCTCACCACTCTGCTTCGCGCCCAGGTCCGCCTCGATGCCCGCGAGGCCCAGCTGCGCGTCCACCTGGCGCACCACGTCCTTGCCCTGGCCCTTCAACACCAGTCGCACCGGGCCCTTGAGCGGAAGAGTGAGGCCGCCCGTGGCCTGCAGGTCCGCGGCGAAGTCCATGTCCGCCAGCGCGTAGTGGCCCTCGCCCTTCGCGCCGAACTCCTCCAGGCGCACCTGTCGCTCGCCGCCGTCCGGCAGCTCCTGCCGGAAGTCCACGTAGCCGTGGCTCAGCTCGAAGTCCTTGAGGTGGATGCGCAGGGCGCTCTTGCTCTCAGTGGGAGGCTCCTCGGGCTTGGGCTCCCGGGGCTCCAGCGCGCGCATCAGGTTGAGGCCGCGCTCGTCCTGCACCAGGTACAGGCGGGGCGTCTCGATGCGGACCTTCGTCAGGTCCACCTTCTGGCCCAGGAGCGGCGACAGGTTGAGCCGCGCCTCCACGCGGGCGATCTCCGCCGCCAGATCACCTTCCGGCGTGTAGAGCTTGATGCCGGTGACGACCGCGCCGTTGAGGTCCAGGTCGAGCCCGCCCAGCTCCAGCCGGCCGGCGAACTGCTTGTTCGCCAGGTCCACGCCGAAGCGGGCGATGCGGGCGGAACCGCCGGGACTGGTGGCGTACACGAGCACGCCCGCCACCAGCAGGACGATGAGTCCCAGCAAGCCGAGCAGTCCCCACAGCAGCCGCCGTCCCCAGCGCTTGCGCCGGTGGGGCGGGGCGGAGGGGGCGGGGGTCGTGGGTTCGCTCAAAACGCCTCTCCGATGGAGATATGGACCGCGCAGAGCCCTTCCGGGGCACCCGCATAGGCTGCATCGGCGGAGGTCGAGGTCTTGTCGAACTTGCGCCCGAAGCCCAGGCATCCACCCGAGGACGGATAGATGTATCCGGGATCGCTGACGGGCAATCCCCGCCCGATGTTCAAGCGCCTGGCGAGGTCCAGTCGGATGGGGCCCACCACGGTCAGGTAGCGCAGGCCGGCGCCCAGCGCGTGGTAGTGCTCGGGACCGAACAGCTTGGGGGCGTTCTTGCCGAACAGCGCCTCCGTGCCCACGAGGCCGGAGTCATAGAAGATGGCGACCATCAGGCTGTCCGTGAGCATGTAGCGCAGCTCCACGGAACTCTCGAAGAGGCTGTTGCCGCCCACGGGGACGGTGTCCCAGGAATCCAGGATGGGGTCGCCGTTCGCGTCCAACAGGACGTTGCCGTCGTCGTCCTTCTTGTAGGTGGGCGCGAGCGGCGTCATGGGGGACAGCCGCTGGCCGTTGAAGCCGCGCATCGCGGTGGCGCCGCCGGAGAAGAAGCGGGTGACGATGGAGCTCTGGCCGCCGCCCGCCGGGTCCAGCGTGCCCGCGCGCAGCTTCACCGCGAGCGTCAGGTCCTTCTTGTCGCCCAGGGAGTGGTAGTAGCGCAGGTCCGGAAGCAGCCGGACGTACTGGTACTGCCCGAAGAAGGGGCCGCCGCCCTTCTGGATGGAGAAGCCCACGTAGTAGCCGTCACGCGGCTCGGTGCGGTCGTCTCTGCGGTCCCAGGCGAACGCCACCTCCAGGAAGCTCAGCGCCTGGTCGCAGACCTCCTCCGTGGTCTTGCAGCCGAGGGTGATGGGCGGGACGCCCTCCTCCGCGGTCACCTGTCCCGTCAGCCGGTAGAGCTGCAGGTTGTACGAAGGGAAGACGGAGAAGGACGGGTGGGGCGTCCAGATGACGCCTGTCTTCAGATAGCCGCCGTAGAACGAATAGGCCTGCTGAAGGCCCTTCTCCGCGGTGACGGAGGCCTGCAGGGCCACGTCGCGGAAGAGGAAACGCGGCTGCTCGAACTCCGTGGTGAAGGTGAAGACGGGGGCCTCGTCGGAGCCCTCGTCGTTGCGCAGGCTGGCCAGCACGTTGGGGATGAACGCGTAGCCCAGGCGTCCGCGCAGCGTGAGCCTTCGCAGGCCTCCGCGGAAGTTGCGGTTGGACCACTCGCCCAGGATGCGGCCTTCCTGCCGCGCGGCGTCCACGCCGATACCGCCGCCCAGCTTGATCGAGTGGAAGGGCGACTCGCGCACGTCCACCACCACCGGCACCGTGGCGTTCTGCCGGTCCGGCGCGCCCCGGTTCACCTTCACCGCGCCGAACACGCCCATGCGGAAGACGCGCGCCTGCGCCTCCGCCAGCGCCGCTTCGCTGAAGTAGGCGCCCTTGATGACCGCGCCCTGCGCCTGCTCGATGATGCGGCGGGGTGGCACCTGCGGGTTCGCGTCCGTGGCGATGAAGATGTTGCCGAAGCGGTAGCGCAGGCCCGGGGCAATCTGCAGGTCCACCACGGCCTTCTGCGTGGCCACGTCCACGCGCACCTCGCCGCCGACCTCCGCTTCCGCGTACCCCAGGTTCTTGAGCCGCTGGAGCACCAGGTCCTTGGTGGTGCCCCACGTCTCCTCGCGGAACACGTCGCCGGTCTTCACCGGCAGCTCCTCCAGGATGCGCTCCCGCTCGCGCAGCGAGGGCTGGTCCTTCCCCTGGCCCAGGGGCTCCAGGCCGTGCGTTTCGATGCGGTCGATGACGGTGGGCGCGCCCTCGTTGACCACCACCTTGAGGCGCACGGCCTTGTCGCCGTCCGGGATGACCTCGTTGGACTCCACCTGCGCCTGGTAGAAGCCCTCCGCCTGGTAGAAGCGCTCGATGCGGCGCAGGTCCGCCTGCCACGCGTTGGTGTCGAAGTAGTGCGCCTTGCCGAAGGGCCAGAACGCGTACCAGGGCGTGGAGGACGTGAGGATGCGGTCCTTGATGTCCCCGTCGTCCACCTTCTTCGTCCCCTCGATGTCCAGGGACTTCACCTTGGGGCCGGTGGGCTGATTGGAGGTGGTGGCGCACGCCGTCAGCAGCACGGTCAGCGCGAGGGGCACGGCGGAGCGGAATCGGAGGAGTCGGACGTCGGCCACGCCACGTTTCTTACCGGATGGCCAGCCCCTGACGCGTTTCGCAATGTTTCTTTGTGCGGCGAATGTCGCATTCCGCGACCTCGGGGGCGGGGTCAATGTCCGCCAAACCCCGGGCCCCGCCGTGGCGCGTGCAACCGGGCCCGGGGTGCGTCAGATTCGGGTCCCTATGGTCCGGCGAATCGCACTCTTGCTGTCGGCCACGCTGGTGCTGGCCACCGGCTGCGGCGTGAGCGAAGACGAAGTGGTCCAACTCAAGGAGGGAGAGAACCTCGCCGACACGCCCTACTGTGGCTCGGTCGGATGCGCGGATCCGCTCCGCTTCTGCGCGGAGCTGTTCCTGGAGTTCGGCCGCTCGCCGCCCCTGTGCGTCGTGGACAACATCTGCGACCGGCTGGAGTGCGCGAAGGCGGGCCGCCGCTGCGCCGTGTTCGACGGCTTCCCCGGCCAGGTGAAGTGCATCGAGGAAAACGGCCAGTAGTAGGCGGCCGTCGTCCACGAACCCCGGGGCAGCGGTCCCCGGGGGCGGATGCGTCAGGCTACCGGCGCGACGAGGCGGTGAGCCACGCCAGGCGCTCCGCGGCGTCCTTCGTCTGGGCTTCCGTGAGCAGCGCGTCCGTGTCCTGCGCGATGCGGTAGGCCCAGTTGGCGTCGCCCATGGTGCCGGGCAGGTTGATGCGGTCGCGCGTGCCCAGCACGTCCTGCCACGGCAGCACGCACAGGTCCGAGCCCGCGTTGAGCGCGGCGGCCAGCGTGGCGCGGTGGATGTCCGGGGTGAACTCGCGCGTCACCGCCACGCCCTGGAACTCCGGCCACGCGCGCGCGGCGTTCTGGCGCTCGTGCTCCTGCGCCTGCTCCCACCACTCCGCCTGCGGCTCCGTGTCGTGCGTGCCGGTGGTGACCAGCGACACGGCGGGGAAGGCGTGCGGGTCGCGGTAGGTGTTGTCGTCGCGCTCCCAGCGCAGCACCCGGTAGCCGGGCAGCTTCAGGTCCGCGAGGATTTGACGCACGAACGGGGGAATCACGCCCAGGTCCTCGGCGACGATGCCCGCGCCTTCCGACAGCAGCCGGAAGTGCTTCTCACCCTGGCGGCGCCAGGTGGGCTCGTCCCCGGGGACGAAGTAGCCGGTGGGGTTCTTCTCGTCGCGGATCCACTGGCGGAAGTAGCCCACCGCGTGGTCCACGCGGCGCAGGTCGTAGTAGCTGGCCGCCTTGGCCGCGCGCTTCTTCAGCCACGCGTAGTCGTCCTTCTCCATCGCGGCGAAGTCGAAGTAGGGCAGGCCCCAGTCCTGGCCCGTGGCGGAGAAGTCGTCCGGAGGCACGCCCAGGCGCGCGTCGCGGCGCAGGATGTCCGGGTGGGCCCAGCAGTCGGAGCTGTCCTGCCCGATGATGAAGGGCTCATCCCCGCACAGCAGCACGTCCTTCGCCTTGGCCTGCGCGCGGACCTGGTTCCACTGGGCTTCGGCCAGCCACTGGAGCCACGCGTGGTAGCGCACGCGGCGCTCCATGCCTTCCTTCTGGATGGCGAGCAGCGCGTCCGGCTGGCGCGTGCGCAGGCCTTCGGGCCACTGCCACCAGGGACGGCGGTCTTCCTTCTCGCTGATGGCGGTGAAGAGGGCGTAGCTCTCCAGCCACTCGCCCTGCGCCTCGCGCCACTTCTGGAACTCCTGGGCGCGCGGCGTGCGCGGGGCCCACTCGTGCTTCTCGAAGTGGTCGAAGGCGCGCGCGAACGCGGCGTCCTTCAGCGGGAACACCAGGTCGTAGCGCACGCGCGCCGCGGCGCGGGCCTCCGCCAGCTGCTGCTTCTGTGCGTCGCTGAGCGCGCCCTCTCCGCCGGTGGCCTGGAACTCCGGCACCTGGTTCAGGTCGATGAACAGCGGGTTCAGACCGAACGCGGACCGCGTGGCGTACGGGCTGGGGTCGCCGGGCGCGGTAGGGAGGAGCGGCAGCACCATCAGCATGCGCTGACGCGCGGCCTTCATCCAGGAGAAGAGCCCGTCCATGGCACCGAAGTCACCGATGCCGAAGTCCGTTCGCGAGCGCAGGGAGAAGAGAGGCAGCAGGAGACCGGAGAGCCGGCCAGGAGTGGACATGATGCGGCGCAATCTGCCCCAGCCCCGGGCCGGTGTGAACTGCCGTCGCGACGCGGTGCACACACGCTTGCTTGTCGGGCCCGCCGTCGGTCCCGGGACGCTCAGTGGTTGACGATCACCCCCATGAGGCGGGAAGGACCGCCCCATGAAACGGCTCCCCCTGTCCTTCTACGCGCGGCCCACCCTGGAAGTAGCGCGCGACCTGCTGGGGACCCTGCTGGTGGTGGACGGCGTCCGGGGCCGGCGCGTGGGCCGCATCGTGGAGGTGGAGGCCTACCTGGGCGAGCATGACCTGGCGTGTCATTCGTCCAAGGGCCGCACGCCGCGCACGGAGGTGATGTTCGGGCCGGCGGGGCGCTCGTACGTCTACCTCATCTATGGAATGCACCACTGCTTCAACGTGGTGACGGACGCGCCCGGGGTGGCGGCGGCGGTGCTGGTGCGGGGCGTGGAGCCAGTGGAGGGCATCTCGCCCGGCGAGCGGACGGACGGGCCGGGAAAGCTGTGCCGGGTGATGGGGCTGAACCTGAACCATAACGGCCTCACGCTGGACTCGGAGGGGCTGTACCTGTCGCTGGGGACGCCGGTGCCGGACGCTCGGGTGGAGCGGGGGCCTCGCATTGGCGTGGAGTACGCCGGGGCGTGGGCCGCTGAACCCTTCCGGCTGTGGGACCGCGACAGTGGACACGTCAGCCGCTTCGTCTCCCGGCGGCCTCGCCGTCGGCCTTGACGCGGAACCTTTCGACTGGTTGGGTGGGAAACGTCATGTCCCACGAGGCTCCCCAGGAAGAAGACCGGCAGGAAGAAGACCGGCGGCTCCTGATGCGGGCCCAGGACGGTGACGTGTCCGCCTTCGAGGCCCTGGTGGGCCTGCACCAGGACCGGGTGTACGGCCTGGCGCTGCGGATGACGCGCTCGGAAGCGGACGCGGCGGAAATCACCCAGGACACCTTCCTGTCCGCCTACCAACACCTGAAGGACTTCCGGGGCGAGGCGGCCTTCGGGTCCTGGGTGCACCGCATCGCGGCCAACCACGCCCTCATGCGCCTGCGTCACCGGCGGGTGGCCCAGGCGGCCGAGTCCGAGCTCCAGACCCCTGAGTTCACGGAGCGGGGGACCCTGGCGGACTACCCCGTCTCGGACTGGAGCCGGGACGCCGAGGAGAAGGCGCTGGACGCGGAGCTGGGGCAGGCCATCCAGCAGGCGGCCGACCGGTTGCCGGAGGGCTACCGGGAAGTCTTCCTCTTGAAAGACGTGGATGGCCTCAGCTACGAACAGATCGCAGAGGTGACGGGGGATTCCATCCCCGCCATCAAGAGCCGCCTGCACCGGGCACGGCTCGCGCTGCGAGAGGCCATCGACCTGTTCTACAACCGGGACAATCGCGGGGTGTGAAACCCCCAGGGCGCCTCGGCATCTTCGAACAGGAACGAGGGGAGCCGCAGCCAGCCGAGGTTCGGATGTATACCTGCAAAGATTCCATCAACCTCCTGCTTGAGTTCCTTGAAGGCGAAATGCCCGAGGAGGAGGCGCGGCACCTGCAGGAGCACCTGTCGGGCTGTAAGCCCTGCGAGGAATTCCTCAGCACCTATCGGGCGACTCCCGGCCTGTGCAAGCGCGCCATGGCGCTGAAGATGCCTCGGGAAGTGTCAGCGAAGCTGACCGAGTTCCTGCGCTCGAAGATCAAGTCCTGCTCGTGAACCTGAAACAACTGTCGCTGCCGGAGCTGGAAGCAGCGCTCGCGCCGGCCCAGCCGTCCGCGACCGCGGTGCGCAAGGTGTTCGCGGGCGTCTTCGCCCACGCCCGTCCCACGGTGGATGCCGTCGCGCTGGCGCCCCAGGTGCCTCGCCGGGTCGCGGACCTGCTCCGCGCCCAGGCGGAGATGCCGTCCCTCAAGGTTGTCGAGCGGCGGCAGGCGGAAGACGGCTTCGTGAAGTACCTCTTCGAGTCGCCGCTGGGCGGTCGCATCGAAGCGGTGCGCATCCCCATCTTCGAGGAGAAGTACGTCGTCTGCGTGTCCAGCCAGGTGGGTTGTGCGCTGGCGTGCGACTTCTGCATGACGGGCAAGCTGGGCTTCCAGCGGAATCTCCAGACCTGGGAGATCCTGGATCAGGTGATGCAGGTGCGCGCGGAGGCGGACCGGCGCGTGGGCGGCGTGGTGTTCATGGGGATGGGCGAGCCGCTGCTGAACTACAAGGAGACCATCCGCGCGGCGCAGATCCTGTCGCACCCGGCGGGGTTCTCCATCTCCGGCACGGCCATCACGTTCTCCACGGCGGGGCACGTGCCCGCGATTCGCCGCTATACGAAGGAAGGGCACCCGTTCCGCCTGGCGTTCAGCGTGACGAGCGCCATCCCGGAGAAGCGCGCGAAGGTGCTCCCCATCGAGAAGACGCACCCGCTGCCGGAGCTGATCCAGGCCATCCGTGAGTACAGCGAGGCGCGGCGCGAGCGGGCGATGATTGCCTACGTGGCCATCCAGGGCTTCAACCTGGAGCGCGAGGACGCGGAGGCGCTGAAGGCGGCGTTCGAGGGCATCCCCATCAAGGTGGACCTCATCGACGTGACGGATCCGACGGGCAAGTACCTGCCGCCCACGGCGGAGGAGTTGAGCGCGTTCCGGGACCACCTGCAGATCCTGAAGGCGCCCATCGCGCGGCGCTATTCGGGCGGCAAGGAGATTGGAGCCGCGTGCGGCACGCTGGCGGCGAGCCAGTACGGCGGCACGGTGCTTCCGACGCCTGCTGCTTCGCCCCGGCAGGCCTGAGGTCCACGCCCGCGCGTGTTCACCGCCGCGCGGCTGGTGGAGGACACGGGTTCCGCCGGGAGGGGAGACGACTTAAGTCTCGCGCGGAGGGCTTCCGGGCCTGGAGGGCACCGCACGGATGTGGATCGAGCACGTCGACAAGCTGATTGGGGCGCTGGGGCCGTTCGGGTACCTGGTGCTCGGCGTGGCGGCGATGCTGGAGTACGTGGTGCCGCCGTTCCCCGGGGACACCATCGTGCTCATGGGCGGCGTCTACGCCGCGCGCGGGGTGAAGCCCTGGTGGCTGGTGCTCGCGGTGGTGACGGCGGGCAGCGTGGTGGGCGCGTTCATCAACTACGCGGTGGGCCAGTGGCTGGCGAAGCGCTTCGAGGCGCAGCCGGGGCGCTCCTTCTTCGGGCTCACGCACGCGCGGTTGGAGCAGGTGCAGGCGCGGATGCGGCACGCGGGGCCGTGGCTGCTGCTGGTGAACCGGTTCCTGCCAGGCATCCGGGGCGTCATCTTCATCGCGGCGGGGGCGGCGCGCATGCCGCGCTTCAACGCGCTGGTGCTGGGCGCCATCTCCGCGCTGGCGCACAGCGGGCTCATCCTGGCGCTGGGCATGGCGGTGGGCGGCAACCTGGAGCGGCTGACGGTGCTGGTGTCGCGCTACCAGTACGCGGTCATCGGGCTGTTCGTGGTGGCGGCGCTGGGGTTCGGTGTGCGAGCGCTGACGCGGCGGCGTGAGTCGGCCGTGGAACCGTAGCGGGCCCAGGTGGGCATGAAAATGTGCGGGGACGACCCGCCAGGGTGGGGCGCACGTTGCGCGGGCCCGGGGTGGCGCGGTTGAGTCGGGGGCATGTCCCGCATCCGTGCTCGCTGGTGGCTGCTCCTGTTGCTCGTCCTGGTGGGAGGGTGCCGCTGTGGCGACGACCCCAACGTGGGCGGTGCGAGCGCCAGCTTCCGGCCGCAGGTCGAGGTCGTGGACTTCGGCCGGGTGCTGGAGGGCACGCAGGTGCGCCGCTCGCTGACGCTGGTGGCCACCGGCCGCGCGGGCGTCACGGTGGACGCGGTGACGGACGCGCCCTTCTTCGTCGTCGTGTCCCAGATTGTCGTGGGGGGCAGCGGCACGGGCACCGTGGACATCCTGTTCTCCGCGGGCAGCACGCAGGTGGAGGGGGAGCTGGTGCTCACCGCGGGGCGCACCACGGCGAAGGTGAAGCTCACCGGCGTGGGCGTGCGTCCGCTGGCGTGCATCCCGCAGAGGGAGTGCCATGACTCGCGCTTCGACCTGGACTCCGGCCTGTGCATCGAGTCCCCGCAGGCGGACGGAGCGTCATGCATCCCCAGCAGCCGCTGCCAGGAGAACGGCCGCTGCCAGGCGGGCATCTGCGTGGGGCAGCCGCGCACGTGCAATGACGACAATCCGTGCACGGTGGACAGCTGTTCGCCAACACAGGGCTGCGTGACGGCGAACGTCGCGTGCCCGGTGCCGAGCAACCCCTGCAAGGTGGGCGTGTGCGACCGCAACTCGGGCTGCCAGGAGGTGGACGTGGCGGACTTCAGCCCCTGCGGCGCGGTGAGCTGCAAGGCGGCGCGGGTCTGCTTCAGCGGCACATGCCGGTCGGTGACGCCGCCGGACGGCTTCGTCTGCGCGCCGGCCACGCCTTGCCAGGATGAAGGCAAGTGCAGCGCGGGCGAGTGTATGCGCCCGGACGCTGGAGACCTGGAGTCCGTCTTCAGCGCGGAGCTGGGCGGGATGCCTGTCGCGGAGGACGGCGGACCGGTGCTGCTGGTGGACGATGGGACGGTCTACGCGTCGGTGTGCGGTGAGGACGCGGGCTGCTGGCTCGCCGCGTACACGGAGAGCGGACTGCTGCGCTACGAGTCGCCCTATGAGGACGGGGGCGCGAGGACGCTGCTCGCGGCGTCGGACGCGGGCGTGGTGGTGCTCGCGCCGGAAGCGCTGGAGGCATACGCGCCGCGAGGCGTGGGCGAGCTGCGCTGGCGCACGTCGCTGGCGTTCGCCGATACGGCGCTGGATGGAGGAACACCGGAGGTCGTGCCCGGCACAACGGGAGCGGGCAGGGTGGCGCTCACGAAGGAAGGGGACGTGCTGACGTACGTCACGTGGAGCGACGACGCGGGCACGGAGCCGCTGCGCTCCCGGCTGGTGTTGCTGAGCGCGGACGCGGGCGTGCCGCTGGCGATGGGGCCGGAGGAGGACGGCGGCGGAGCGGCGAGGCTCGCCGTGGACGACGCGCGCGGTGCGTACCTCTACACGCCGTGGGATGGACGGCTGGCCTTCACGGACCAGGCATCGGCTGATCCGGTCACGGATGGCGGGACACTCATGGCGTTCGGTGATGCGCTCGATGACGGAGGCCTCGCATCACTGAGCCTCGAACCGCTCGATGCGGGTGTCCCAGGCGGAGCGTTGTCACTGGCGCTCGCATCGGGCCGGTTGCTCGTAGGCACGCAGGCCTTCGTGGACACGGATGGAGGTGTGCTTACCGCGCTGGATTGGGACGCGGGCACGCGCACGCTGTCGCCCCTGGCCGAGCCCGTGCTCATGTCCCCCGGAGGCGCGACCGGCCATGCGTTCGCGTTCGCGTGCGACCACACGGACGGCACTCCCTGCGCCGGCGCGGAGCTGCGCACGGTGCTGCGCTCCTTCAGCTTGGACGACGGCCAGTTCCTCTCGGAGGTGGACGTGTTGCCCTCGCCGGTGCTGCCAGGTGCATTCCACGAAGCCGCGCTGCTGGAGCAGAACACCGTGGGCGTGCTCGCGGACGCGGAGCTGCCGAACGGTCAGCGCCAGGCGTGGCTCGAATGGATCGCCTTCGGCAACAAGCTCAATCAGTGCTCGCTGCCAGGCCGCGTGGAGGTGGCGGGCGCGGTGTTCGCCGGAGACCTGCTGCACGTGGCCCTACGCCGCGACGGCGTCTGGTGGCTGGAGTCCTATCCCGTCGGAGGACGTACCGAATCCCGAGGCTGGCCCCAGCGCAATGGCAGCCCCGCGGGCACCCGCCGCGCCGCGCCCTAACCGCCCGCGGCCGGGTCCACCCAGAGGTCCTCGAAGCGCACCTGCGGCGGCGTCTGGTGCAGCCGCAGGTTCTGCACGGAGGCCACCGCCACCGCGTGCGTGCGGTCGTGGTACAGCGGGATGAGCGGGCAGTCCTCGCGCGCCAGCATCTCCGCGCGCTTGTAGAGCTGCGAGCGCAGCTCCGGGTCGATGGACACGCGCGCCTCGGCGGTGAGCCGGTCCAGCTCCGGGTTGCGGTAGCCCAGCGGGTACACCGTCTGCGCGCTGGAGTTGAGCAGGAAGTGCAGGAACGCGTCGGGGTCCGGGAAGTCCGCCAGCCACAGCGTGCGGAACGCCGGGACCTTCCCCTCGCGCAGGCGCGCCAGGTACTCCTCCGGAGGCATCTGCTCATGCCGTAGCTCCAGGAGCCCTGCCTGGATCAACGGACGGAAGAGCACCGCGTCCTCGGCGGACGTGTCGCGGCCCACCGCGTGGTGCAGGGTGAGCTGCAACCGCCGCACGCCCGCCTCGCGCAGGAGCCGCTCCGCCAGCGTCAGGTCCGGCACCGGCGTGGGCCCCAGCTCCTGTGCCCCGTCCAGCAGCTCCGGCGGCGTGAAGGTGCGGGCCGCGCGCGCGCCCGGGTGGAACTGCTCCACCACGCTCGGGATGTCCATGCCCGCGCGCAGCGCCCGACGCACGCGCACGTCGTTGTACGGCGCCTCGTTCAGGTTGAGGCCCAGGAACGCCGTGGAGGGCGTGGTGCTGGTCACCACCTGATGCACGTCCAGCCCGTGCGCCTCCGTGTGCTCCACGTGCAGGAACGACACGAGGTCCACCTGCCCATCCAACAACTGCCGCACCGCCTGCGGACGCGTCTCCGTGAGGACGAACTCCAACCGGTCCAGCAGTGGAAGCCCGCCGCGCCAGTAGGTGGCGTTGCGCTCCAGCACCATCCGGTCCGCCTGCATGCCCACGACGCGGAACGGGCCCGTGCCCACCAGCTTCCCCGCCGGGTCCATCTTCGCCACCGCCGTGGCGGTCAGCGCCATGAGCTGGAGGAAGAACGCCTTGGGCTCGCGCAGGCGAATCTCCAGCGTGCCCTCGTCCAGGACCTCGATGCCCGTCACCTCGCGAGCCATTCCGCTGGCGTACTCGCGCGCGCCCTCCACGTCCTCCAGCAGGCTGCGGTCCGGCGAGCGCAGCGCCGGGTCCATCAGCCGCTCCAGGTGGCGCTTCACGTCCTGCGCGGTGAGCAGGGCGCCGTCGTGGAAGGTGACGCCCCGGCGCAGGTAGAAGCGGTAGCGGCGCGCGGACGGATCCGCGTCCCAGCGCTCGGCCAGGTCGGGCACCAGCATGCCGTCCTCCAGCCGCACCAGGCAGGAGAAGAGGCACGCCGTCAGCTCCGCCATCTGGTTCTCCACGGCGAACAGCGGATCCACCGTCTGCCGCGCGCGCAGCGAGCCCGACTGATGCAGACCCACCCTCAGCGTGCCGCCCACGCGGGCCCGCGGCAACTGGAAGCGGAACACCTCCGCCTCCAGGCTCGCCGTCTCGTGGCCCAGCTGGTCCACCGTGCGGTCCAACCCGTCGCCAATGCGGATGACCCGGCGCGCGTCCTCGCGCACCTGCGCGACTTCCTCACGAATGGACGCGTCACCCCGGGTGAGCACCTGGTGCGCGGCGCGCAGTTCCTCGATGGCCGCGCTCAGCCGCATCACCGCTTCGGACAGGTCGCGGCCGGTGCGAGCCTGGGCCTCGGCCTTCTGGCCGGCGCTCTGGCCCACGCGCGACATCTCCTGAATCTGGCGCACCAGGTCCCGCGCGTTGCCGGACTGCTCGATGGCCATGCGCGTGATGTCCTCCACGCGCCGGGCCACGCGCTTGCTGGCCTCCACGACGGTGGCGCCCTGCGCCTCCAGCCGCTGCGTCTCCATCACCGTGGCCTCCACGGCGGCGAAGGTGCGCTGGGTGATGGAGCGGATCTCGCTCAATGCCTCGGAGGCGCGGTCGCCCAGGGCCACGCCCGCGGTGGCCTGCTCGCGGCCCTCCTGCACCAGCGCCACGGCGGTCTCCACCGCGTCGCGGATGCCGGTGACCATGGTGCCAATCTCGCGCGTGGAGCGAGTGGTGCGCTCGGCGAGGCTGCGGATTTCGTTGGCCACCACGCCGAAGGGGCGGCCGTGCTCGCCCGCCTGCGCGGCGATGATGGCGGCGTTGAGGGCCAGGAGGTTCGTCTGGTCGGCGATCTCCTGGATGACGTCCACGATGCGGCCAATCTCCAGCGACCGCGTGCCGAGCATCTCCATCAGCTCGGCCGCCTTGCGCACCGTCTCCTCCACCCGGTACATGCCCTGCACGCTGTCGCCCACCAGCGCCTCGCCGCGCTGGGCGGTGGCGGTGACGGCGATGGCCATGCTGTTGGTCTCCGTGGCGCGGCGGCGCACGGCGTCGATGCCGCCCTCCACCAGCGCGACGAAGTCCTCCGCCTCGGAGGCGAAGCGGCCCAGCTCGTCGCCCGACGCGGCGATGTGGGTCAGCCGCTCCGTCATCGCCTGGGTGAGACCACTGGTGCGCTGGCTGAAGTCGTTGACGGTCTCCAGGCCGTCCACCACCTGGTGCAGCCGCTCGGTCATCTCCAGCAGGGCGCCCGTCGTCTCGTGCGCGAAGGTTTCAATGTGCTGCACGCGCTTGATGGCCACCTGGAGGCTGGTGCCGTTGCCGCCCACGGCGGTGAGCGTGCGCTCCACGGCGCCTCCCTGACGGCGCGCGGCCTCCAGCAGCATGCGGGCCTGCTCGCTCACGCCAGTGCCGGTGCGGTGCAGGTTGCTCGTCACGCGCTGCACCTGGGACATGGCCCGGCGCAGGGACAGGATGAGGCGGCGCAGGTCCTCCTGGCCCTCGAAGCCGGTGTGGATGGGCGTGGTGAGGTCGCCCTCCGCCAGCCGGGACATCAGGTCGCGCCGCTCGCGCCGCCGCATGGCCGCGAAGCGGAACCACGACAGGTAGCTGCCGATGAGCCAGAGGAACGGCACGCCGAGCAGCAGCACCGCCCACCCAGCCGTGTCATCCGGCTTGCCCGTTACCCACCACAATACGAAGCCCAGGATGAGGGCGGAGACCAGGGCTGCCACCAGCCCGAACGAGAAGAGGTACCGTTTGGCGCCCATGGACGGGGTGGACGCTAACCCGCCTTCTCGCGCCGGTCCCAATTTCGACGCATGCTTCATGAGACATGAAGGCCCTCATCGCCATCGCCATGCTGGCGCTCCCCGTAAACCCCGCCAGCGCGGGCCCCGAGGCCGGAAACCCGGCGCCGGTCCGCACGGAGGTGTCGCGGGCCCGGTTCATCTTCGCGTGGCGCGGCGTGCCGGTGGGTACGGTCACCCTGACGCTGGAGCCGGGGAGCTTCACGTACGACAGCGAGCACCTGCACCTGCGCTCGGGCCATGCGGGCATGCTGGGGCGCTCGGCCGTCATCCACGTGGACGGCAGGGGGCACATCACGGACACCGACCGGGAGCGCAGCGTGATGCCCCAGGCGCTCTGGGTATGGCGGGGCCCTCCGCCCGAAGGGTGCGTGGAGGCCCGTGAGGAGCTGTCCTCCCCCACGCGCATCGGTCCTCACTGCGTCACGTCCCGCGGCCCCACGCGCGCCGAGGGCACGATGCTGGGGGTTGCCTTCCGGGCCACCTATGACCGGGAGGGATGGCTCCAGGTGCTGGAGCTGGGGGACTCGCGCTTCACCCGGGCCACCCCCGGGGAACGGCTGAAGCCGCCACCGGAGCTCTTCTCGGACGGCCTGCCGGTGGAGGGAGACGCCCCGGGGCCCCTGGCGCTCGTCGCGGCTCGGAGGGACGGGCCACGCGCGCCGTCCGTCCCCCGGCGCCTTGAGGGCATGACGGAGTGGACGTCCGCGGCGGCGCGGGCCCTGTCCGCGAAGGTGCACGCCGCCTTCCCGGACAAGGGGCCCTCGGAGGCGGACTGGAACCGGGGCGGCGAGGGCGAGGCCGGAGGCTGCCTGGCTCACGCCCTGCGCTATGCGTCCCTGGCGCGCGAGAAGGGCCAGCGGGTGGGGTTGGTGCACGGGCTGCTGGTGGTGGACGGCGGCCCCGCCCGGCCGCACGCCTGGGTGCGGGTGGCGCTGCGGGGCGGCGGGACGCTGGATTTGGACCCCACGTCCCTGGACCCCGTGCGCCCGGACACGCACCTGGCGCTGGCGCTGGTGCCGCCAGAGGGCCCCGCCCTGGAGGCCGGGGAGCGCTGGCTGTCGCTTCTGCGCGGAGACTTCCGCGTGGTGCGCGCTACTCGAACGGAATGACGGACAGCTTCGCGCCGGGCTTCACTTCCAGGATCTCCTTGGCGCGAGCAGGCAGGTGGATGACGGTGTTGTCCAGCCGGGCCTGGCAGCGCACGGAGCGGAAGCGGTTGCGGCCGGATTCGCGCTCGACGGCGACCAGCACGTCGTCTCCCACCAATTCGAAGTCCTCTTCCGCCAGCTTCATCGTGCGGTAGCGGCGCACCAGGGAGATGTCCTCCGTATTCGCTTCGAAGTGCGGTCCACCGTCGAACGGGTCGATGCGCTCCACGTACCGGAAGCCCACCCGCTCCAGCATCCGCTGCACGCCGCGCGTGGCCGGGCCCACTTCGCCCAGCACCTTCTGCACGCGGTCCGGGAACAGCGACGCGTAGATGTCCGACGCGGGGAACAGCTCCTTGATGAACTCCTTGTTCTGGCGGCTCAGCCGGTCGGCCTCCAGGTAGGTGAGCCCGGTGAACTTCTTCCCGCAGGCCTCCCACAGGAGGCTGCGCCCGTCCGGGAGCAGCGGCGGCAGGAGCTCCGCCAGCACGCGCGGCCGGAACAGCCGCCGGTGCATGGAGATGAAGAGGAAGCGCACGAAGGACAGCTGCTTGCCGGGCTTGTCCGGCGTCGCGCGGTAGGGCGGGTCCACCACCAGGCCGCCAATCTCCGTGGGGCCCTCGTAGTTGTACGCGATGGACAGCACCTTGTGCCGCAGGTGCCGCTCCAGCGAGGCCGAGTAGTGCTCGCGCTCGCTCACCTCATAGTAGATGTGCGGCGCGTCGTACGTGCCGTGCTGGGCGATGATCATCGACGTGCCGATGATGAGGCTGTTGCGCACGTCCTCCAGCACGAAGAGGTACTCGCGCTCGAACGGGTCCTTCACCTTGCCGGCGAAGCTCTTCACCGACTTGTCGATGATGGCCTCGAGCGTCTCTTCGTTGTTCGGCAGGTTGACCGTGTTCAGCACCGCGGCAAGACGCTTCAGGCCGGGCAAGTCGGTTTTCTGGACGTCTCGCAGTACGAGCATGGGGCACACGGATGAGCGCCCCGGGAAGGGAGCGCCGGAAGGGCCCGTGACCTTACACCACGCCCCCGTCCCGTCAGCCCCCTGGATGCTCCCCTGTCAATGACGCGTTGCGTTCAGGACATCGCTCCGCCGTCCGCTCGGTGGGTACGGGCGGCCCGGCCCCGACGTGAAACATGTCTCAATCCAGGTGGGGGCCTGCCTGGTTGCATGCTGTGTTGTCAGGCGTCTGGGAATGGTTTGGCGAGGGAATGAAGACAGGGAATGATTGCCGCCAACCTTTGTCGAAGTTTGACATCAAAGCACCCAGTCTTCCCCCTCCCCCAAGGATTCAGCATTGAAAGCACTGCACCTCTGGCTCGTGGTTGTTCTGCTCCCGAGCCTCGCTGCGGCGGAGATCGTCTGGCGGGGCGATTTCGAGACGGGAAACCGTTCCCAATACAGCAAGGAGCAGATGGTGAGCTCGGACCGGCTCCAGGTGGTGACGAGCCCGGTGTCGGAAGGCAAGTACGCCCTCAAGGCCACGGTGAAGCAGGGCGATGATCCCATCAACTCCAGCGGCAATCGCAACGAGCTCGTCTATCTGAGCAACGAGAAGGTGGGCTCGGAGTACTGGTACCGCTGGAAGGTGATGTTCGCGAACGACTTCCCCAGCGTGGACGCGTGGCAGCTCTTCACGCAGTGGCACCACGACGGGTGCTGCGGGTCGCCGCCGGTGGAGTTCTTCGTGAAGGGCGAGCTC
This sequence comes from Corallococcus sp. AB032C, assembly GCF_003668935.1. Lineage (NCBI taxonomy): Bacteria > Pseudomonadati > Myxococcota > Myxococcia > Myxococcales > Myxococcaceae > Corallococcus > Corallococcus sp. AB032C. The sequence continues at coordinate 50,949 of NZ_RAWP01000006.1, forward strand.
ATCCGCCTGACGCTGAACGACAGCGGCACGGTGTGGAGCACGGCGCTCAAGCGCGGCACGTGGCAGGAGTTCATCTTCCACGTGAAGTGGTCCCCAGACGCGTCCGTGGGCTACGTGGAGCTGTGGCACAACGGCGTCCAGGTGCTGAAGAAGACCCAGGCCAAGACGATGTTCTCTGGCCAGAACAACTACCTGAAGCTGGGCCTGTACCGGGACGACACCATCAAGCCGGTGGGCGTCGTCTACCACGACGGCATGATCCAGGCGACGACCCGCGCGGACGTGTTCCCGGTGGTGCAGCCTGATCCGGACCCCGTGGTGGACGCGGGCACGCCGGTGGACGCGGGTACCTCGGTGGATGCGGGTTCGCCGCAGGATCCCGACCCGGTGTTCGACGCGGGCAACCCGGTGGATCCGGATCCGGTGGTGGATGCGGGCTCGCCCGTGGATCCGGACCCCGTGGTGGACGCGGGCACTTCCGTGGACGCGGGCACGAACACGGGCGTGAAGCCTGCGCCGCTGGACCAGGGCGAAGGCGATGCGAACTTCACCGGCGGCTGCTCCGCGAGCGGTGGTTCGCTGGCCGCGTTCTCGCTGCTGGGCCTGCTGGGCCTGATGCGGGCTCGCCGTCGCCGGAGCTGATGCTTGGATGAATGACCCTCCCGCTCCGGCAGGTCCGGGGCGGGAGGTGGGTTGAAGGAGCCCGCGCTTCCATGCGAGGAGGCTCGGCATGACTCCTCCCCGTTGGATGTGGTGGCTGTGCTGCCTCTTGCTGTGGACCGCATGCGCGGGCCCGGAGATGCGCAGGCCCCGAAGCTACTCCCCGATGGCGGTGGACTCCGCGACGGCGGGGTGTCTGCGCAATCCGGCGTGCGCCGCCCAGGTGGGGCAGGACGCCATCCTGCCGTGGCTGGCCCGGGCGGCGGTCCGCGCCGCGGAGGTCGCGGCGGTGATGCGCCTGTGGGAGGCGGCGGAGGTGGCCCGCGTGGAGCACGTGCTGGTGGAGTGCGCGAAGCAGGCGAACTTCGATGTGAACGAGCGGCTGTTGGGGCCCGGAGGGCGGACTTCTCGCGAGCTCTGTGAGTCGAAGGTGGTGGACGCGAACGGGCGGGAGATGACGAGGGCCGTGCAGTTGGGAAACGCAAAGCACGCGGCGGCGCTGGAGTGCGTACAGCGGGAGTTGGGCGCCACGGACGCGGGGCGGTTCAGCCTGGAGCCGCGCTACCTGCGCGATGCGAAGACGGGCCGGACGCGGTGGTTGGATCCGGAGGAGGTGGCGCGCTGGCTGGCCGCCGGACAGTTCTTCCTGTTGACGGGGACCATCGCGCCGGATGTGGTGCTGCACGCCTTGGGGAACCCGCTGAATGTCCAAGCCGTCTACGACTTCAAGTTCCCGTGCCCGGTAGGCAACTTTCCTAGATGGGATCCCTATCCTGACGGGCACCCCTTCGCTTCAAAGGATCAGGGCGAGATCTATCAGCAGATACTCAAGAGTGAGGGGGCACCCCAGTTGGTGTCTCCCAACTTTGGAGTTACGCCATGAGCGGGCGAGTCCCAAGGATTCGTGAAGACATCGACATCGACGGCCAGTGGGTGGCCCTTGTGCGGGAGGGGCTCAGCATCGCGTTCTACATGCGGCAGCCCCACGAGTTGATGGCCCCGGCCGTGTTGCGAGCACTGGAGCGTTACCGTCAGGCCATCAGCCCGCGCCAGCCTGGCTGGTACGTGGACTCCTCGGGGGACTGGCAGCCGGTGGACGCCGCAGGCGAGGCTGTCGTCCGGCAGCGGCTGCTGGCAACCTCCGCACTGGTCGAGCTGATCGAGCGCCCCGACTCCGTGACCGGCGTCGCTTTCAAATACCAGGGGCGGAGCAAAGCGGTGGCTGGCTTCGAGAATGAGGATCGGGAGAGTACCTGCGCTCTGGAGTTCAGGCTGCCCATCGAGTTCCTGGACGAACGCGGGCCGGAGTGGATCCGCTCATTCGCCATCGACCTGGGGAGTGAGCTGCCATGGAGCTCAGGGCACGCGGGGCTCTCGCTTGAAGTGGGCGCCTGGCCCCGGACCCTTACGCCGCGCCTGCGTGAAGTGACCCGGCGTCACCCCGGCTTCGACCTGAACCGGTTGGGCAGCCTGTCCCTGTACCTGGGCACGAAGCTCCGCTCCCCCGCGTGGCTCAACTTCCTGGGCCCGCCCGTGCTCAACGAGCTGGGCGGAGCGGAAGCACTTCGGTCCCGGTTGCACTCACCTTCAACCAAGGTCGAGTCCCTGTCTCCAGACCGCGCCGTGGTGTCCCTGGGCCCGGTTCCCGAAGCCGGGGACCTGGAGGCCGGTGACACACTGCCCGCGTACCGCGAGCTGGCACGCGTGCTGGAGCCCTGGCTCTACGTGCACCAGGGCGAATGGGGCCTCTTCCCCGAAGCCGAGGTCCGCCAGTGGGAGCGCCGCTTCCTCTGACCGCGCTGTGGCATCATCCCCGGAAGTCATGTCTCAGACGCCTCGCAAGGTCTCGCTCGTCCTGAGCTACCAGTACCCCGGCAAGTACGCCTTCACCGTGCTCGCTGGCGCCGTGGAGGCGGACCCCGCGCTCGCGGCCGTGTCGATGCACTTCCCTCGCAACCGCGAGGACCTGCTGACCACCGTGCGCGAACGCGTGGACGCGGGTGACACCGTCGTCGCCGCCTGGTCCTTCTACTCCGCCAGCTTCGGCCCCTCCGTGGAGGAACTCACGTGGGTGCGTGAACGGCTGGAGGGCCGCGACGTCCTCTGCATCGCGGGCGGCGTGCACGCCACCGCCGAAACGCTCCAGACGCTCCAGGCCGGCTTCGACCTCATCGCCGTGGGCGAGGGCGAGCACACCCTGCGCGCCCTCCTGGCCCGCATCCTCAAGGGCGAGGACCCGCGCACCACGCACGGCACCGCGCACCTCAAGGACGGCAAGCTCGTGCAGCACGGCCACGGCGAGGGCGTGCGCCTGGACGACTTCCCCCCGTTCGCCGCGAAGAACGTGAAGTTCGGCGCCATCGAGATCACCCGCGGCTGCATCTACGCCTGCCGCTTCTGCCAGACGCCCTTCATGTCCAAGGCGCGCTTCCGGCACCGCACCGTGGCCAACATCGCCCACTGGGCCCGCGAGCTGCGCCGCGCGGGACGGCGCGACCTGCGCTTCATCACCCCCACGTCCCTGTCCTACGGCACCCCCAACGAGACCGTGAACCTGGCCGCCGTGGAGGAGCTGCTCGCCGCCGTGACGGAGGCCATGGCCCCGGACGGGCGCATCTACTACGGCACCTTCCCCTCGGAGGTGCGCCCGGAGCACGTCACGCCGGAGTCCCTGGCGCTGCTCAAGCGCTACGTGGCCAACGACAACCTCATCATCGGCGGTCAGTCCGGCTCCGAGCGCATCCTCCAGGCCACCCGGCGTGGCCACGACGTGGAGACCGTGGTGCGCGCCGCGCGGCTCGCGGTGGAGGGCGGCTTCGTGCCCAACGTGGACTTCATCCTGGGCCTGCCCGGCGAGGAGCCCGCGGACGTGGACGCCACGCTGGACCTCATGCAGCGGCTGTCCGACCTGGGCGCCCGTGTGCACGGCCACACCTTCATGCCGCTGCCCGGCACGCCGTACCGCGACGCGGCCCCCGGCCGCATGGACGAGCGCACCCGGCAGCGGCTGGACTTCCTCGCGTCCCAGGGCCGCCTGTATGGCCACTGGCGGGCGCAGGGCGTGCTCGCGGAAGGCATCGCCGCTCGAAGACAGCCGCGCGCCCGCTAGCCACAGCCGTTACACTGCCCTCCGCGATGGCTGAACAGACGCCCTATTGGCTCCTCATCTCCGTGCTCTTCAGCTCCCAGCCCCTCACCCCGGCGCTGGCCATGACGCTGCATGAGGCCGCCTTCGAGCTGTACACGCGCGGCGAGGGCTCGCGAGAGGTGGCCGGCGATCTGCTCTCTGGCCGCGTGAACAACCTGCGCAAGGACGTGTCCCTGGGCGGCATCGCCGGGCCCGCCTTCGAGGCTGAAATCGAGACCGAGCGCGGGTCCGGCGTCGTCCGCTTCGTCCTCACCCGCCAGGGCCTGGAGATGATGAAGGCCCAGCCGCCCGCCGCGCCCGCGAAGCCGAAGTACCTCAACTGAGGAAGGGGAGGCCTGTCCGCCCGGCCGCTCCCGGTACGGCGCTTCCGTCACCACCTTGAGGACTCAAGGGAGGAATGACGGCATGGACCCCAAGGACGAATACCTCAAGAAGAGCGCCGGCATCCCGCTGGACCCCAGCAAGCAGAAGGACCCGGAGGAGCATGGCGACCGGGTGCCCGCCGAAGGCCGCGCCGAGGAGCTCAACGACGTCACCGGGCAGAACGGCGGGCAGCGCTCCGACGTGGATCAGCCCTGGAACGACACGAAGAACCGGCACGACGGCATCCGCGACCAGTACAGCGACGACAGCGACAAGAAAAAGCCCTGAGGTCTCCCCCAGGGCTCACGTGAAGTCGATGCTGTGAAGGACGCCCTGGGGCGCGGGGACTACTCGCGGTCCAGGGTCAGCTTCATGCCGCCCATGTGCAGGATGGACTGGGACATGCTCACCGCGGACATGGTGGCCAGGTCTTCAATCGCCTGCATCTCCTCGCTCTTGGCCCCCGTGCCCGTGCCCGTCTGCGAGGCCGCGGCCTGCTGCTGCTGGCCCGTGACGTTGACCGGCGTGGAGGTGGCGCCCGCGGTGTAGGCGTTCACCAGCCCGCCGTGCGGCGTGGCCCCCATCTGCGCCAGCGCCGCCGACACCACCGACCCGCCCGTCACCTGCGCGCCCGTCTTCGGCTGCGCGGCCGCGCCCGACATCAGCGAGCCGAAGCGGCTGCCCGACACGGAGGAGGCGGTGTTCGTCGTGGCCGGCTGCACCCGCGGACCGGAGAGGGACGTGATGCGGTTCATGGCGGCTCCCGTCAAAAGGCCCCGGTCAATTCGAGGCACGCCTGGGCGCGCCTCTGGGGCTTCAAGTTCGTTCCCTGCATTATCGCCCCAGCCCCGGGGAAGTTGCCTCTTTCGCCTCGCGAACGCCGAAGGCCGCGGAATCCCAGGGAATTTTCCCTGGAACGCCACGGCCTTCAGTGCCTTTTCAGGGCGTCCGAGCCTGATCCGCCAGGCCTAGAACTGGTGGGCCTCGGTGGACTCGTGCAGGGCCAGGGTGCTGGCGCTGCCGCCGGAAATCACCTCGGCGACCTGGTCGAAGTAGCCGGTGCCCACCTCGCGCTGGTGGCGCGTGGCGGTGTAGCCGTTCTTCTCCGCGCCGAACTCCGACTGCTGCATCTCGCTGTAGGCCGCCATGCCGCGGTCCTTGTACTGACGGGCCAGCTCGTACATGGAGAAGTTCAGCGCGTGGAAGCCCGCCAGGGTGACGAACTGGAACTTGTAGCCCATGGCGCCCAGCTCACGCTGGAACTTCGCGATGGTGCTGTCGTCCAGGTTCTTCTTCCAGTTGAAGGACGGCGAGCAGTTGTACGCGAGCATCTTGTTGGGGAACTTCTTGTGGATGCCCTCGGCGAAGGCCTTGGCCTGCGCCAGGTCCGGGGTGCTGGTCTCGCACCACACCAGGTCCGCGTACGGCGCGTAGGCCAGGCCGCGCGCGATGGCGCACTCCAGGCCGCCCTTGATGCGGTAGAAGCCCTCGGCCGTGCGGCCCGCCGCCTTGTCGATGAAGGCGTGGTCGTACTCGTCCGCGTCGCTCATCAGCAGCTTGGCGCTGTCCGCGTCCGTGCGGGCCACGAGCAGCGTGGACACGCCCATCACGTCCGCCGCCAGGCGCGCCGCGGTCAGCGTGCGCACGAAGTGGCTGGTGGGCACCAGCACCTTGCCGCCCATGTGGCCGCACTTCTTCTCGCTGGCCAGCTGGTCCTCGAAGTGCACGCCCGCGGCGCCCGCTTCAATCATGCCCTTCATCAGCTCATAGGCGTTGAGCGGACCGCCGAAGCCGGCCTCCGCGTCCGCGATGATGGGCGCGAACCAGTTGCGGTCCTTGCGGCCTTCCGCGTGGTCGATCTGGTCGGCGCGGCGCAGGGCGTTGTTGATCTTCTTCACCACGGAGGGGACGGAGTCCACCGGGTAGAGGCTCTGGTCCGGGTACATCTGGCCCGCGGAGTTCGCGTCCGCGGCGACCTGCCAGCCGGACAGGTAGATGGCCTTGAGGCCCGCGCGCACCATCTGCACGGCCTGGTTGCCGGTGAGGGCGCCCAGCGCGTTGATGTACTCGTCCGTGTGGAGCAGCTCCCAGAGGCGGCGGGCGCCCAGCTCCGCCAGCGTGTGGCTCACGCGGATGGAGCCGCGCAGCTTCTCCACGTCCTTGTCCGTGTAGGTGCGCTTGATTCCCTCGAAGCGCTGCGCATGGAGCTTCGCGTGAGGGGAGGCATCGGAAGTGGTCGGCGTCGCGTCGTACATGCCAGGACTCCTCGGGCTGCGGTGAAGGGTTGAAAAGACTTCGGTGCTGCGTCTGGAAAGCGTCAGGACCGCGGGTCGAGGGCCTCGTAGGCCGGCAGCGTGAGGAAGTCCTCGAAGGCGGGCGCGGTGGACAGCTGCTCGAAGAGGGCGCGGGACTTCTCCATGTGCGCCTGGCCGTAGCGCTCGGTGGCGCCCTCGCGGTCCATGCGCGCCATCTCCTCCGCGAGCAGCTTGCGGAACAGCTCCGGCGTCACCTGGCGGCCGTCCTCCAGCGTGGCCTCGTGGTGGATCCACTGCCACACCTGGGCGCGGGAGATTTCCGCCGTGGCCGCGTCCTCCATCAGGTTGTAGAGCGGCACGCAGCCCAGGCCGCCCAGCCACGCGGCGGTGTACTGGATGCCCACGCGGATGTTGTGGCGCAGGCCCTCTTCGGTGCGCGTGCCGGAGGGCAGCTTGAGCAGGTCCGCTTCGGTGATGCGCACGTCCTCGCGCTTGTTGGCCACCTGGTTGGGGCCCTGCATCTGCGCGTCGAAGATCTCCTTCGCCAACGGGACCAGACCGGGGTGCGCGACCCAGGTGCCGTCGTGGCCGTTCTTCGCCTCACGCAGCTTGTCCGCGCGGACCTTGGCCATCACCGCGTCGTTGGCGGCGGCGTCCCCCTTGATGGGGATGAAGGCGGCCATGCCGCCCATGGCGTGCGCGCCCCGGCGGTGACAGGTCTGGATGAGCAGCTGCGAGTAGGCGTTGAGGAAGCCCTTGTCCATGGTCACCTGCCCGCGGTCGGGCAGCACCACGGACGCGTCCGACTGGAGCGTCTTGATGAAGCTGAAGATGTAGTCCCAGCGGCCGCAGTTGAGGCCGGCCGAGTGCTCGCGCAGCTCGTAGAGGATTTCGTCCATCTCGAACGCGGCGGGCAGCGTCTCGATGAGGACCGTGGCCTTGATGGTGCCGCGCGGGATGTCCAGCTCGCTCTGGGCCAGGTGGAACACGTCGTTCCACAGCCGGGCCTCCAGGTGGCTCTGCATCTTGGGCAGGTAGAAGTAGGGGCCCGTGCCGCGCTTCAGCTGCTCGCGCGCGTTGTGGAAGAAGAACAGGCCGAAGTCGAAGAGCGAGCCGGAGATGGGCTTGCCGTCGATGCGCACGTGGCGCTCCGGCAGGTGCCAGCCGCGCGGGCGCACGAACAGCACGGCGTGCTTCTCATTCAGCGCGTACTGCTTCCCGTTCTCCGCCGTGAAGGAGATGGACTTGCGCACGGCGTCGCGCAGGTTCAGCTGGCCGCGCACCACGTTGTCCCAGGTGGGGCTGTTGGCGTCCTCGAAGTCCGCCATGAAGACGCTGGCGCCGGAGTTGAGCGCGTTGATGATCATCTTGCGGTCCACCGGACCGGTGATTTCCACGCGCCGGTCCTGCAGGTCCGCGGGCACCGGGGACACGGTCCAGTCGCCCTTGCGGATGTCCGCCGTCTCCGGGAGGAAGTGCGGGCGCTCGCCCTTGCGCCAGTCCTGCGCCACCTTCTTGCGCCGCTCCAGCAGCGCTTCCCGCCGCTCACCGAAAGTGCGGACCAGCTTCGCCACGAAGGCCATGGCCTCCTGCGTCAGCACCTCCGCGTAATCCGGGTGCCAGTCGCCCTCCACGGTCACGCCGGGGCCGAAGGCCGGGGGATTCTGGGAGGTGCGCGCGTCCATGTCGGCTCCTGACGAGATGCGTTGTAAAAGCGGTCCAACGGGCTGAAAGATGTCCCTGCCGTCTGAGGAAGGGAAGCCTTGGTGAATTAGAAGCTGCTTGCCTGTAAGGCTGTCAACATCGCCTGGATTAAATCTGTAAATCCACTGACGCAGTCGGCCAGAAACCCCCGGAATCACGACATCGGAGGGGCGGTCGCAATCACGGGCGGTGGGTTCCGTAGGTAGGTATGGGACCCCCATCGTGCCAAGCGGGGGCCTGACTGGGAGGTCACCTCATGGACGTCACGACACGCTGCAGGGCCTGTTCGAAGGCGCTGTCCGGGGAGGCGCAGCGCTGCCCGCACTGCCGTGCGCGCACGGTGCCCATGCACCGGGGGCAGGGGCGGGCGCTGCTGGGCGTCTGCGCGTCGCTGGCGCGCGAGCTGGGCGTGGACGTTTCGCTGGTGCGGGTGGCGTTCGTGCTGATGCTGTTCGCGTCCGCGGGGATGAGCGCCGCCCTCTACCTGCTGCTCTGGGCGTTCATCCCGGCGAAGGCGTTTGGCCGGGCCCCGCTGCAGGGGACGCTGGACTGGGTGTCCAAGGTCGCGAACACGCCGGTGGACGACGACACGCCCCGCTGGGAGAAGCGCGTCTGACGTGGCTGCCGTGCCCTGGCGCGTTTCGCTGCTAGACGCGCCAGACGCCGGCCACGGACTCCGTGCGCTCGGCCACGCCGCGCAGGGCTTGCGTCATGCGCTGGGTGCCGTGCATGGCCTGGAGGGTGTCGTCCATCATCCGGGAGAAGGCGGAGGCCAGCTCGCCCACTTCGTCCTGGTGGCCGTGGGCTTCCACCTTCTGGGTGAGGTCGCCCTCGCGCACCACGCGGGACACCAGCGCGCTCAGCGTGGCGATGGGCCGCGTCACGCCGCGAGCCAGGGCCCAGGCGGCAGGACGGCCACCCCCAGGAGCGCGCTCCCCGCGAGCAGGCTGAGTTGCAGGGAGCGGCGCAGGGGCAGGAAGGCCTCGTCCGACTCCATCGCCGCCACGAAGCGCCAGTCCTGGCCGGCGGCGAAGCGGGTGTGCCGGTTGTTCAGCGAGGCGAGCACCGCGTCGCTCTTGGCGTAGGTGTCGAAGAGGAGCGCGCCGCGCACGATGGCGTCCTCGGTCCACGCGCGGGCGTTCGCTTCGCGCTCGTGCAGCGAGGCTCCGATGAGGTCCTGCAGGCCGTCCGCCTCCACGGGTTCAGGGCAGGCAGCGCTGCGCGGGCCTGTCTTCCTGCCTCCGTGCGCCGGACTTGGTCGGCCGTCGGCTTGAGGATGTCAGGGGTAGGGGGCATCCTTGCGCGCATGGGCGATGGAAACGGGAGTGGGAAGGGGAAGTCGGTGTCGTACGCCGTCCTGGAGGACGTGCCGCCGACGAAGGTGGGGGAGATCATCGAAGGCGAGCTGGTCGTCAGTCCCAGGCCGGCGTCTCCCCACGCGAGGGCGGCGACGAAGCTCGGAGGGTGGCTGGATGGGCCGTTCGACGAGGGCAGCAATGGGCCCGGTGGATGGGTCATCCTGTATGAACCGGAGCTGCGCTTCGCGGGAACGGGGGATGCGCTGGTGCCAGACCTCGCGGGCTGGCGCCGCGAGCGGATGCCTCGCATTCCAAACACGCCTGTCTTCTCCCTGGCTCCTGATTGGATTGGCGAGGTGTTGTCACCGTCCACCTACCGGTGGGACCGGGGTCCGAAGATGCGCGTCTATGCACGCGCGGGCGTGGAGTGGCTGTGGTTCATCGACCCGCTGGCGATGGGGTTGGAGATCCACCGCCTCCAGGACGGGCAGTGGCGCCTGCACGGGGTGCACCTGGGAAGTGGAACCGTGAATGCCGTTCCCTTCGATGCGGTGCCCCTGAATCTGGGCCGGCTCTGGAGCCGGTGACGGCTCAGGGCAGCTTGGGACGGATGATGCGCGGGGCGTCCGGGTTCACGTCCAGCAGGCGCACGGCGTCGCCTTCATGCACGGTGCCTGCCTTCAGCACCCGTGCGAGCTGACCCCTGCGGCCCCAGCTGTCCTTCAGCAGGCCGGGGCGCAGCGCGTCCAGCTTCCAGCAGGGCACGCAGGGTTCGGTCAGCTCCACCAAGACTTCTGCTCCCAGCGCCAGGCGCTGTCCCGGTGGCAGCGCGTCCAGGGGCAGCCCTTCCACCAGCACGTTCTCCTTGAGCGCGCCTTCGGGCACGTCCAGCGCCGCGCGCTGCGCTTCGTCCAGGAGCAGGAGCTGGCGCTTGTGGCCCACCGCCCTGCGCTGGTGGCGGTCGCCCTCGAAGCCGTGCTGCTCCACGGCCCGCGCCTCCGGGACGCGGCGCATGGCCGTGCCTCGCTCCTGGGCCAGGAAGAGGGCGCGGATGGTGCCTGCGGTGCTCACGAAGTGACACTCATGCCAGGGTCGTCACTCTGCCCTGCCGTGACGGTCCGGCGGTGTTAATCGCGCGGGACATCGTTCCTTTTGCGCGGAGGCCGCACCGTGAGCACGAAGAATGTTCGCATCGAGAAGGACACCTTTGGTCCCATCGAAGTCCCTGCCGACCGGCTCTGGGGCGCGCAGACCCAGCGCAGCCGCCAGAACTTCGCCATCTCTTCCGAGCGCATGCCGACGGCGCTCGTGCACGCGCTGGTGCTGGTGAAGAAGGCCGCCGCGCTCGTGAACCAGGAGAACGGCTCCCTCTCCAAGGAGAAGGCCCAGTCCATCGTGAAGGCCGCGGATGAAGTGCTCGCCGGCCAGCACGACGAGGAGTTCCCCCTGCTGGTGTGGCAGACGGGCAGCGGCACCCAGACGAACATGAACTGCAACGAGGTGCTGGCCAACCGCGCCTCGGAGCTCTTGGGCGGCGAGCGCGGCGAAGGCCGCAAGGTCCACGCCAACGACGACGTCAACAAGGGCCAGAGCTCCAACGACGTGTTCCCCACCGCGATGAACGTGGCCGCCGTGGAGGCCGTGGTGAAGCACGTGCTGCCGGAGCTGGTCGCCCTGCTCGACGTGCTCGCCCAGAAGTCCCAGGCCTTCCAGTCCATCGTGAAGATTGGCCGCACGCACCTGCAGGACGCGACCCCGCTCACCCTGGGCCAGGAGTTCAGCGGCTACGTGGCGCAGCTGGATCGCGCGAAGGGCCACATCGAGGCGGCCCTGCCGCACATGCTGGAGCTGGCCCTGGGTGGCACCGCCGTGGGCACCGGCCTCAACGCGCCCCCGGGCTACGCCGAGCGGGTGGCGGCGGAAATCGCGAAGCTCACCGGCCACGCCTTCGTCACCGCGCCCAACAAGTTCGAGGCGCTGGCCGCCAACGACGCGCTGGTGCAGGGACACGGCGCGCTCAAGGGCCTGGCGGCGGTGCTGTTCAAGGTGGCCAATGACATCCGCTGGCTGTCTTCGGGGCCACGCTCGGGCATTGGTGAAATCAACATCCCGGAGAACGAGCCGGGCAGCTCCATCATGCCGGGCAAGGTGAACCCCACGCAGAGCGAGGCGCTCACCATGCTGTCCGCCCAGGTGATGGGCAACGACGTGGCCATCTCCCTGGGCGGCGCGTCCGGCAACTTCGAGCTCAACGTCTTCAAGCCGCTCATCATCCAGAACTTCCTGCAGAGCTGCCGCCTGCTCGCGGATGGCATGCGCAGCTTCCGCCTGAACTGCGCGGTGGGCATCGAGCCCAACCTCCCGCGCCTCCAGGAGAACCTCCAGCGCAGCCTGATGCTCGTCACCGCGCTCAACCCGCACATCGGCTACGACAACGCGGCGAAGATCGCCAAGACGGCCCACAAGCAGGGCAAGACGCTGAAGGCGGTGGCGGTGGAGCTGGGGCTCGTCACCGCCGAGCAGTTCGACCAGTGGGTCCGCCCGGAGAAGATGACCGGGAACCTCTAGGCCTTCCGCTTCACGGCATGGGCAGGGCCCACAGCTCCCGGCCTTCGGTGGGCGTCCAGGCCGGGAAGAAGACGCGGTCGCCCGAGGGCACCATGGGCCAACCGGGTGCGGAGGACAGGGGCCCCGGCGCGATGTCCACGGCGCGCACCGTGCCCCCGGGTGAGCCACCGAACCGGAGCAGGCCCACCCGGGGCTCTCGCCCGTCTCCGGCGTCCAGGCGGAAAAGAGCAGCTTTCCGCCCACCCCAACGGTGGGTGCGTGTCGGCGAGGGATGTGTTGGGGCCCTCCCCCTCCAGGGCAAGGGAGCCCCGTGGCATTCCGGGCCAAGCGTGGGACAGCGCACGCTCCTGCAAGAAGGAGGGAGCGCGCGCGCGGGGGGACGATTAGGGTACGGGGGCCATGAACGTCCCCTTCGTCATTGAGACCACGCACCGCGGCGAGCGGGCGTACGACCTCTACAGCCGTCTGCTCAAGGACCGCATCATCCTCCTGGGCACGCCCATCAACGACGATGTGGCCAACCTCATCGTCGCCCAGCTGCTGTTCCTGGAGTCCGAGGACCCGGACAAGGGCATCAACCTCTACATCAACTCGCCCGGTGGCTCCGTCACGGCGGCGCTCGCGATGTATGACACGATGCAGTACGTCAAGTGCCCCGTGTCCACCATCTGCGTGGGCCAGGCGGCCTCCGCGGGCGCGCTGCTGCTGCTGGCGGGCTCCAAGGGCAAGCGCTACGCCCTGCCCAACAGCCGCATCATGATCCACCAGCCGCTGGGTGGCGCGCAGGGTCAGGCGACGGACATCGACATCCAGGCGAAGGAGATCCTCCGTCTGCGCACGTACCTCAACGGCCTGTTCGTGAAGCACACGGGCCACACCATCGAGCGCATCGAGAAGGACACCGAGCGCGACTACTTCATGAGCGCCGAGGAGGCCCGGCAGTACGGCCTCATCGACGAGGTCGTGGAGCGCGCCTCGGGCGTGCCGGCGCCCAAGTAGCTTCCATTCCAGCGGGACCGGAGGAGCAGGCCCCGTGCCGCTGCTCCGGGCAGGCATTCGACGGGTAACGGCTTCGCAAGCCGTCCCACGGTGCAGCTTGACGGGGGGGTGCCCAATGTTTGGGCATGCTGCCCCGCCTCCTTGCCGCTGCTCTGCTGCCTGCCTTCCTGGCGGGTGTGGGTTGTGCCACCGGTCCCACGGGCCGCCTTCCCGTGCCCCCCAGCTCCCAGCCGGTCCAGGAGGAGTTGGGGGAGCGCAATGTCGTCGACGCGGGCGCGGAGTACGCCCGGCAGAGCGGCATGGTGCTGGCGGAAGCGGGCGAGGCGGTGCGGATCCGCCCCAACTACTGGCGGGTCCGCTTCGCGCTCCCGGAGGAGGGCTCCGGGAAGTTCCTGGAGGTGGACTTCGACGAGCTGGCGCAGCGCGTGACGGGGTCGAGGCTCATCGACATCAACCCCTCCTTGCTGCCCCTCCCCAGGACCTCCCTGCCCAGCGAATCGAGCCCCGCGACGGGCGGCTCGGGCCCCCAGTGAGGGCTACGGCAGCCGCGTGACGCGGTCGAGCGCCGGGGCCGGGAGTGGCGTGGCCTCCGAGCTCTTCGCGGTGAGGTAGGCCTCCAGCGCGTCCGAGTCCACCGCGCCGCCCAGCGGGTTCGTGCCCTCCGCGAGGACGGTGAAGCCGTCGCCGCCGGGGGCGAGGAAGCTGTTCACGGTGACGCGGTAGCTGGCGGCCGGGTCGATGGCCACGCCGTTGAGCTGGATGCTGGCGGGGTCGATTTTGGCGCCCGCGGGCGCGGACGCGCTGAACGCATACGTGAAGCCCGCGGAGGGGTGGAGGATGCGGGGGCTGGCGAGCTGGAACTGCTGCTCCATCAAGCGCTCAATCTGCGCGCCGGTCAGCGTCAGGGTGACCAGACTGTTGCCGAAGGGCTGCACGGTGAAGGCCTCGCCGTAGGTGACGGCGCCCTTGTCGTTGGGGTCGGCCGGGTCGCGCAGCAGGTCCGCGCGCACGCCACCCGGGTTCATGAAGGCAATCTGGGCGCCGCCCACGGTCGCGCCCTGGGTGGCCTCCAGCTGCGCGTCCGCGATGACGAAGCCCATGGTGGACTGGCCGGTGGGGTCCAGCTGGATGTTGCCGCGAATGAGCGTCTGGTCGATGTAGCCGATGACGCGATTCTCCAGCGGCGTGGTGAGGCCCTTGTAGCGGGTGATGAGCTCCGCGACCTCCGGGTCGGGCGTCACCGTGCGGGTGACGATGACGTTCTGGGCCTGGGCCTTCACGACCTGGCCCGTGGCCGCGTCCAGCGTCACGTCGATGTCCGTGACGAGCCGGCCCACCGACGCGGCGCTGGTGACGAGCTTGCCGCTCAGCGTGCAGTTGTAGGCCTGGTGCGTGTGGCCGCTGACGATGACGCTCACGGCCGGGTCCAGCTTCGACGCGATCTCCACGATGGGGCCGGTGATGCCCTTGCACTCGTTGTAGAGCGAGTCGACGCCGGGCGTGCCGCCCTCGTGCACGATGACGACCATGGCGTTCACGCCCTGCGACTTGAGCTCCGGGACGAGCGCGTTGACCGTCTCTACCTCGTCCTTGAACTCCAGACCGCGGATGCCCGTGGGGGTGACGATGTTCGGCGTGCCCTCCAGGGTCATGCCGATGAAGGCCACCTTCACGCCCTCGAAGGTGCGCACGTCGTAGCGCGGGAGGAGGGTGCTGGTGGGGCCGGTGGCGACGTTGGCCGCGAGGATCTTGAACTTCGCGCCGGAGAAGCCGGTGCCGTCCTGGCAGCCGTCCACCGGGTGGCAGCCGCCGGACTGCATGCGCAAGAGCTCCGTGCCGCCCTCGTCGAACTCGTGGTTGCCCACGGCGCTGATGTCCAGGCCGATGTCGTTCATGGCCTCGATGGTGGGCTCGTCGTGGAAGAGCGCGGAGAGCAGCGGCGTGGCGCCGATGAGGTCACCCGCGGACACCACGATGGAGTTCGGGTTCTTCGCGCGCAGGTCCGCGATGTAGCGGCCGAGGTACACGGCGCCGCCCGCGTTCACTCGGGTGGTGGTGTCCACGCCGCCATCCGCCAGCAGGGCCTGGTGAATCTGTCCGCCGGTGCCGGCCGCGGGCTCCAGCTGCCCGTGGAAGTCGTTGAAGGCGATGATCTTCACGGCGACGGTGGTGCCGCCGTCGTCGGTGCCCGCGTCGGTGTCGCCGGTGCCCGCGTCGGTGTTGTTGGCCGGGGGCGGGAAGGTGACGGCCTGGCAGACGTGGTCCACGCAGGTCCAGCCCTGGCCTTCCGGCGCGGGGTTCTGCTCCTGGCAGTCGAAGGCGTTGGTGCACTCGTTGTTGCCGCAGCCTCCGTGGAAGGCGAGCAGCAGGCCGGTGACGAAGGCGCCGGCGAGGAGGAAGACGCTGGGACGCGCGACATCTCGCGTGCGGGGGACGGAAGGCTGCATATCGAGACGGCTCCTGGGACAGGGAGGCGGTGGGCCCGGAGAGGCGCGGGGACCCTGGCATCGTCTCGTGGCGCGGAGGTGGGGGCGGGGTTCCGAATGCGTGTCGTCCCGTCGGATGTGACGTGGCCGACACAGGGTGCGGGCTCAGGAGTGCGCGGGCTCCCGGCACATCACCAGCTCCGCGGCGCCGCCCACCGCGCCCCAGAGCACGGCCTCCTGGTCGAACAGGCGGCCGAAGCGCAGGGCTTCGTCGCGGGACAGGCCGGGGACGAAGAGGCTCTCCTCGAACCAGCGGCGGTCCTCCGCCACGCCCACGGCGGACACGCTCGGGTGGCCCCGGGCTTCGAGCAGCGCGAGCAGCCGTTGCTGGAGGCGCGCGTTGGTGCGGAGCGGACGCGCGTGGGCGTGCGGGTTCCACGCGGTGAGAAAGGCCCAGGTGGTGAAGCGGTGCGCGGTGAGCGCGGCGTCGAGCTCCGGATGCAAGCCATCCACGCCCAGCACGTGCTTGCGGTCTCCGACGAGCGGATGCGGGCGCACGACGTAGCCCGTGGCCTTGAAGGCCCCGTGCAGCGCGGCCCGCCGCGCGTCACTCATGCGGAGTCGCGACCGCGGCTCCCGTGCCCTGTGGACTGGGGACAGGAGTGACCACCGTCGCTGGGACGGCAGGCTTCGTCCCCGCGCCTTGCGGAGCCGGCGACGGAGGATCCGCGCTCGGCGGAGCGGCTGGCGGAGTCGCGGCCGTCGGGCCCGCGCCCTGCGGAGCCGTGGGCGGTGCGTTCGTCGCGGGAGGATTCACGCTCGGCGCTGCTTGTGGCTTCGGGGTCGCCTGCTTCGCGGCCTGCGGACTCACGGCCGCGGGCACCGGGAGCAACGGCAGCGCCGGGTGTCCTTCCCGCAGCTTGGGCGGAATCTGGCTGGCCACGATGGGGGCCTCCTCCGCCGTCTTCCACGGACGGTCGGGCCACCAGCGCTCCACGGGCGGCGGCGTCTGCGCGAGGAAGTCCTGCCCGGGCCGGGGCGTGGTGATGCCCACGCCGTCGTGCTTCGCGGCCGCGAGCGAGCGCTCCACCGGCTCCGTCCAGCCGTGGTACGCCAGCGTCACCAGTCCCCAGTGCACCGGCAGCATCAACCGGCCCTGCACCAGCCGGTGGGCCAGCACCGCCTGCTCCGGCCCCAGGTGCCAGTCCGGCCAGCCCGCGCCGTACTGGCCCGTTTCAATCATCGTCAAATCGAACGGCCCCAGCTTCGCGCCAATCTCCTCCATGGCAGGGAACAGGCCCGTGTCGCCGGAGTAGTAGACGCGGTGCTTGGAGCCCACCAGCGCCCAGCCCGCCCACAGCGTCTTGTTCTGCTGGAGGAACCGGCCCGATGCATGCCGGGCGGGCGTGCACACGATGTCCAGCCCCTTCACCTTCGTGCGCTCCCACCAGTCCAGCTCCACGATGCGGTTGGCCGGCACGCCCCAGTATTCCAGGTGCGCTCCCACGCCCAGCGGCACCACGAACGTGGTGTCCCAGTCCTTCATCGCCTCGATGGTGGCGAAGTCCAGGTGGTCATAGTGGTCGTGGGAAATGACCACCGCGTCGATGGGCGGCAGTTCGTTCAGCGCGATGGGCGCGGGGAACCAGCGCTTCGGGCCAATCCACCCCAGCGGCGACGTGCGCTCGCCCCACACGGGGTCGGTGAGCACGCGGTGCCCGTCCACCTCCACCAGCGTGGACGAGTGCCCCAGCCAGGTGACGCGCAGCCCGTCCTCGGGCGGCGTGGCGAAGCGCTTCGGGTCGATGCGGTCCACCACCACCGGCATCCGGGGCGAGTTGTCCGGGCTCGAGTGGAACAGGTCCGACAGCGTCCGCTCCCAGTTGTTCAGGATGGGCTGCGGGTTCTCGAAGCTTCCGTCCAGCCACTGCGGCGAGCGCGTCATCCGCTCCAGCCGCGCCCCGTCCGGCACCTCGCCGAACGCACGCCAGCCGTCGATGACGACGACCAGCAGGAACGCACCCAGCAGGAGCAGGCCCCATCCGAACAGGCGCAACAACCTGCCGCCCCAGGACGGCGGCTGGCCGTGGGAGGGAAAGGCCGTGCGGAAGGCCTTCTGTCGGGCCTTGTCCGCGGCCCGCATGGGTCCCGCGTTCATCCTCATCCCCGGACCCTGATGGGTCCGGTGCGTAGGTGTCAATGGGGAGACATCCCGCTACGCCCCGGTTTTTCCTGACTCCAGCGGCGTCGAGCCCGACCCGTGGCCGTTTGGCGTGTCCCGGGTCAGGCCGCTTCAGGATTCGGGCGGCACGACCTTGAACCCGCGCTGGAGCAGCGGATCCAACCGGTCCGTGAGGTCCCACGACTCCACCAGCCGGCCCTCACGCAGCCGGTACAGCGAGTCCCCGTGGAACGTGAGCGGGCGGGACTTGCCGTCCGCGGTGGGTGGGCCCTGGGTGTCCGTGCCCGTCGCGCGCCAGCGCACCATCACCCAGTCGTCCTCCGCCATCACGTGGAGCAGCTCGAACTTCAGGTCCGGGAAGAGGGTGAACCCGGCTTCCGCCTGGGTGCGCACCACCTCCGGGCCGCGGAGGTCCTGGGGGGCGCCCTCGGAGCGGTCCACGTAGTCGGCCGCGATGTACTCCGGGAGGCGCTCCAGGCGCTTCTGGTTGTAGATCTCCTCGGTGAACAGGCGGGCGCGGTCCTTGTTGGATTCGCCCATCTGACGGGCCCGTTCCGCCGGGGACACCGTCGCGCAACCGGTGAGCCCCACGAGCCCCAACACCACCCACGACGCACAGGTCCTCATGACGCGCGGGAATCTGCCGGGCCCGCACGGGCGCTGTCAGCCGCCGTGTCGTCGAACCGTTCACCGCCGGGCGCCAGCCGCCCCAGGCCGATGGGCGCCGCCAGGCAGGTGTCCGGAATCCCGAATGCGTCCACCAGCCCCACGGCATCCGGCCGCAGCTCCTCGCACAGCTTCACGCGCTCCTTGCGGATGGCCTGGGCCTTGGGGGCCGTGAGCCAGCCGTGCTCCAGGAACCAGCCGCTGGCGGACTCCAGGCAGGACAGGCCGAAGAGGTCCGCCATGCGCCCCAGCACCGGCTTGAGCGCTTCGTCCTTCACGTCCGCCACGCCGCGCAGGAACTGCTCCAGCACGATGCGCTCCACGCTCGCGTGCGCCAGGGCCAGCAGGTGCGCCTGCACCTGGTTGAAGGCCTCGAAGGCCTCCACGCCCGCGGTGAGGCGCTTGCGGATGCGCTTGGACACCGACGCGAGCAGGGCCTCCTCGCGGAAGCGCAGGGCGCGCAGCTGGAAGTCGCTGTCGCGCAGGTGGTCCGTGTCCGTGCGCCGGCCGGCGATGGGGTTGCGGTCCGTGAACACCGTGGCGGCCTGGTCCACGATGAGGCGCAGCACCGCGAAGACGCGGTCGTCCTCGAAGCGCTGGCGGTAGCCCGTGAGCAGGCCCTTGGCGACCAGCTGCATGAGCACGGTGTTGTCGCCCTCGAACGTCGTGAACACGTCCGTGTCCGCCTTGAGTGACGCGAACCGGTTCGCGGTGAGATAGCCCTGGCCACCGCACGCCTCGCGGCACTCCTGGATGGTGGCGGTGGCGTTCCACGACGCGTAGGCCTTGAGGCCCGCGGCGAGCGCCTCGATTTCGCGCGCGTCGTCCTCCGTGCGGTGGACGTAGCGGTCCACCAGGTACTCCAGCGCGAAGTCCACCGCGTACGCCTTGGCGACGAGCGGCAAGAGCCGCAGCTGGTGCACCTGGTGGTCCAGCAGGCGGACTTCAGGAGCGCCCTGGGGGCCGAACTGGCGGCGCAGGTCGCCGTAGCGCACGGCGATGGTCAGCGCGCTCTTGGCCGCGCTCAACGACGCGCACGCCACGCTCACGCGGCCCGCCACCAGCGCGCCCAGCATGGTGAAGAAGCGCTTGGAGTCACCGGTGATGGAGGAGGTGTACTCGCCGGCCTCCGTCACCTGTCCGTAGCGGTCGAGCAGGTTGTCGCGCGGCACGCGCACGTGGTCGAACCACAGCCGGCCGTTGTCCACGCCGTTGAGGCCCATCTTCTCGCCGCAGTCCTCGATGCGGATGTTCGGCAGGACCTTGCCGTGCTCATCGCGCAGCGGGACGAGCAGCGCGTGCACGCCCAGCCGTTCGCCATCCACCTCCAGCTGCGCGAACACGGTGGCGATGCGCGCGTGGCGGGCGGCGTTGCCAATCCACTCCTTGCGCGCGGTCTCCGACGGCGTGTGGATGACGAACTCGCCCGTGGCCGCGTCGTAGCGGGCCACCGTCTCGCAGTCGCGCACGTTGGAGCCGTGGCCCAGTTCGCTCATCGCGAAGCAGCCGGGCAGCTCCAGCGAGGCGACCCTGGGCAGGTACTGCTGGTGGTGCCGCTTCGTGCCCAGGAACAGGATGCTGGAGCCGAACAGGCCGAAGTGCACACCCGCCTTGATGACGAGGCTCAGGTCGAAGAAGGCCATCGTCTCGAACGCGGCGATGAACGCGCCCAGGTCGCCGCCGCCCTCGCGGCCCTTGGGGAAGGCGAGCTGCCCCAGGCCGTCATTGGCCAGGTGCTTGAGCCAGTCGAAGACCTGGTCGCGGTAGGCGGTGGTGCCGAGCCCTTCCTTGTAGCGGAAGTCCGCGTCCTCCAGCCAACCGCGCACCTGCTTGCGCACGTTCGCGTAGGTGCGGTCCAGCACGGCCGTCATCGCGGTCGGGTCGAAGGACGAGGTGTGCGAGCGGGGCTCCGCGTGCGGGACGCGCGACGCCTTGGGCACCAGCGAGCGCACCGCCTCCTTGCCGTCCACGCCCAGGGTGGCCTCGATGGAGGCCAGGGCCTTGGCCAGCTCCGCGGGCGCGATGTTCAGGGGCGCTTCACCCGCGAGCGCCTGGGCCAGCTGCACGCCCAGCTCCGCCAGGTTCTGCTGCTGGCTGGTGGCCAGCTTCTCCGCGGTGGCGCGGATGTGTTCACGCACGAGGGCCAGCTCGCGGGGCGGGGGCGGACGCAGCGGATCCACCCAGAGGGCCAGGACGGAGCTGGACTTGAGGTCCAGCCAGGGCTGGGCGCGGGCGGCGGAGCCCAGGGCGCGGAGCTCGTCGCCCGTCAGCTCGCCGTCCGTCCAGGCGACGTACAGCATGGGGACCAGCGGGGCGAGGCTGGACAGGGACAGCAGCTCCCGGGCGGAGGGGCGGGATGGGGCGTCGAGCATGCGGACTCTCCAGGCGAGGGAACGGAATCCGGGCAGTGTCGCCACGGTGGAAGGCTCCGGCAATGACGGAATGGGGTCCTGTTCACCGGCCGGAGCGGGAGGTGGGCGGTGACTCCCGGGGGAGGGCAGGCGTCCCTACGTTGCCGGGACCATGAGCGAGCTGATGGACGAGTTGCTGCCCCAGCCGGGGGCGCATGGGTTCGACGGCGGCGACGAGACGCGCAAGCACGAGATGCAGGGCCCGTTCGAATTGCCACCGGGACCGGAGGGCTTCTCGTTCGCGCTCTACCAGGCCACGGGCGTGGGGCTGTCACCGGGGCACCGGATGCACCTGCTGGAGAACAGCCAGGTCTTCGACCGGATGTTGGAGGACATCCGCGCGGCGAAGCACAGCGTGCACATGCTCGTCTACATCTGGCGGCCGTGCGAGCTGTCGGACCGGTTCGTGGAGGCGCTGATTGAACGCTCGCGCGCGGGCGTGCAGTGCCGCGTGGTGGTGGATCCGGTGGGCAGCGAGGAGACGACCGGGGACAAGGACTTCGACCAGCAGATTGAAGGGCGGCTGACGGACGCGGGCGTGGAGGTGCACTACTACCGGCTGCTCGCGGGCAAGGTGCTGGGGCGGCTGTTGAGCCGGTCGCACCAGAAGATCGTCGTGGTGGACGGGCGCGTCGCGTACACGGGCGGCTTCGGCATCTGGAAGGTGTGGGAGGGGGACGGGCTGAAGCCGGACAACTGGCGCGATACGCACATCCGCGTGGAGGGGCCGGAGGTGCGGCGCATCCAGGTGACGTTCTCCAAGCACTGGCTGGAGTCGGGCGGAGGGTTCCTGCCGCGCGAGTGCTTCCCGGAGCTGGAGGCGGACGGAGGCGGGTGCGCGGCGTTCATCGACAGCGCCGGGCGGCTGGGCATCACCGAGGCGGAGCGGATGGTGCGGTTGGTGGTGGCCGCGGCGACGAAGCGGCTGTGGATCGCCAACGCGTATTTCACGCCGCCCAACGACATCCTGGAGCAGTTGGAGGTGAAGGTCCGGCAGGGCGTGGACGTGCGGGTGATGGGCCCGGGACCGAATCACGATGTGCCGGTGGTGAGAGCGTCACAGCGGTCCACATACGAGCGGCTGCTGGCGGCGGGGGTGCGCATCTGGGAGTACCAGCCGGCGATGCTGCATTCGAAGACGATGCTGGTGGATGACTGGCTGTGCGTCGTGGGCTCCACGAACCTGGATTCGCTGTCGCTCAACAAGTTGAGCGAAGGCTCGCTGGTGTTCGAGGACCGGGAGATTGCTTCGAGTTTGGAGGCGTGCTGGGAGAAGGACGTCCGGCACTCGAAGGAGATTTCGCTGGAGAACGGCGGCCGGACGAACCCGTGGCGGAGGTTCGCGCGGCGGGCCACGCAGTGGGCGGGGCACGACCGGTAGTCGTCAGCGGTGGGAGGTGACGCCCTCCTGCCGGCAGTAGGGGAGCACGGGGCAGGTGGAGCACTTCGGGCGGGAGCCGGTGCACACGTGTTTACCGAAGGGGACGAGGAGCCGGTTGAGCTCCACCCAGTAGGGGCGAGGGAGCACGGCTTCGAGCGCGGCGAGGGTGCGTTCCGGAGTGGAGGCCTTCACGTAGCCCCAGCGGTTGGTGACGCGGTGGACATGGATGTCCACGCTGATGACTTCATGGCCGCAGGCGATGCCGAGCGCCAGGTGCGCGCACTTGGGGCCCACGCCCTTGAAGGACTGGAGCACATCCGGATCTGCGGGGAGCTGACCATGGAACTCGTCACGCGTGCGCACGGCGATGGCGTGGACCTGATGGGCCTTGCCCTCGTGGAAGGTGACGGGGCGGATGAGGGCGTCGATTTCCGCTGGGCTGAGGCGTGAGAGGGCTTCGGGCGTGTGCGCTCGGTTGAGGAGCCTGAGGGACGCGGGGAGGCTGACTTCATCGAGCGTGCGGATGGAGAGGATGCACGCGATGAGCTGTTCGAAGAGGGAGCCGTGGCCCTTCGCGGCGAGCTCGAACATGGCGGCATCCGCGAAGGAGTGGACCTCGTGGCGCACGCGGCGGAGGACCTCTTCGATGTCGAACGGGAGCTTGTCCGTGTCTGGCGGCGCAGTGTGCACGGTGCGGGCGCTCAGGGGGCGCGGTGCCCGCCGTGGACCTGACGTCGTCGTGGACCGGGACTGCTTCTTGACCGCCATGCGGGCCTCCTGACCTGGGAAGCTGGGTCTGGAGGACGTGACTGACCGGGCGCACTTGCCGGGCTGGTGGGCGGGCGGTCAGGCTGGCGGGGTGATGAGGCCACATCCCTTCTGGACCCTCCTGCTGGTGTCGCTCGTGGCGGATGGTGGAAGCACGCCCTCTCGCCCGGATGCCGGGGTTCCTGCGAAGCCGGATGGGGGCGTCGTGGCAGGAGCTTCGGATGCAGGCATCCAGTGGCCCACGGATTTGCGCCCGCTCGCGACGTTGGATGGACCCGCGGTCCTGGCGGCCCATGCCGCGCTCCAGCGCGTCCTTGCCAGTTTTCCCAAGCAGGACGCGGGGGCTTGTGAGTCGTCCGCCCGTTCGTTGGATGTGGTGGTGGGCCTGGAGGGCGGCGTCTACTTCGTCCGGGTCGACCGGCGGCTCGACCGGTGTGGATGGCCCGTGGGCAGTCAGCTGGAGTTCGACTGGTTCGAACTGTACGCGGTGTCGCCCGAGGGCAAGGTCCTTGGGCGACGCGCCGTCATGCCGTAGTGCTCAGGCTGGCGGGGTGAGGTTCATCGCGTACCAGCGGTCGCAGCCGAAGTGGCCGGTGCGGCCCATGGGGGCGCAGAGCGGTTCGAAGCCGACCTTGCGGTAGAGCTTCTGGGCCTGATCCATGCCCGCCAGCGTCTCCAGGTAGCACTGCCGGAAGCCGGCGCTTCGTGCGAACTCCAGACAGTGTCTCAACAGGCGCTCGCCCATGCCGTGGCCTCGGGCCGTGGGCAGGAAGTACATCTTGCGCAGCTCGCAGACGTCCGGCGCTCCTCCGTCCAGCGGCGCGATGCCCGCGCCTCCCACCACCTGGCCCCCATGCTCCACCACGAAATACACGTGCCGGGGACGGCTGTAGGCCGCGGTCATCGCGTCCACTTCCGGGTCGTGGATCGCGAACCCCGGGCCGTCCGCTCCGAACTCGGGCATCACCGCTCGGATGACCGCCGCCACTGCCGTGTCGTCCCGGGCCTCGATGGGCCTCAACGTCAGTTCCGTGCTCATGACCTCCACGGTCCCATGAGTCACGACCGCCGGCCAGCGGCGACGGGTGTGCACCTGTGCAGCGCCCTGCACAACCGCCACGCGCCCGACGCACCCCGGTGGATTTCAATCCTGCGCCTTTCCAGGGCATTCTCCGTGGCACGGTCGTTGTAGAGGGGGAAGTTCCATGTACTGTCCTGCCTGCCGGCAAGAACGCCTGGGAAGCGCGTCCCAGTGCGTCGTCTGTGGCAATCGTCTCGCCGCCCGCGCTCGCTCCGCCATCGAGGCCGAGCTCGCGCATGTCCACTTCCTCCTGGACGAGGTGCGCCGCTGGGATGTCCACGACGTGCCGCCCATGGTCGGCCGCCGCCTCACCGAGCGCTACGAGCGCCAGGCCCGCGTCCTCCTCTCAGTCCTCACCGAGACGCCTATCGACGCGCTGACGTCCGCGCCCGTCGAGCTTCGCAACGAGGCCGTGACGCCTCCGACGATGGGAGAGGGCGCTGTCGCCCTCGGTCCCGTGACGCTTCCTACCGTGGAGGCGGCCGCAGATGAGATCCCCGTCGCGCAGGCCGCGAGCGCGGACTCCCAGGTGGCCGCCACCGCGAATGTCGTCGCGGATGACTCCGCTTCCGTTGTTCACGCTGCTGTCGTCGATGCCTCCGTCGCTCACGTTGCTGCTTCTGATGCCGCTGTCTCTGACACCGCCACTGCTTCTGACGCTGTCCCCGATGCCTCCGCGACTCCGGGTTCCACGGGCGCTTCGTTCCACTTCAACTCGCTCGACCTCATCGCGTGCCTGGGCATCGCCTCCCTGTCGGATGCCTCCGCGGCTCGCCGGCTGAACTCGGGCCGTACCTCCGCCGAGTCCCGCGCGCGGGCCGTCAACGAACAGCGGACGGCTCGCCAGTTGCCTCCGAACCCGGGCGAACCCTTCGTGGATCCGCCCGCTCCGAACAGCCGCACCGCCCGCATCGTCGAGGAGACCTCGACGTGGAGCCGCGTGTGGCGGCCGTTCCTCTACGAGAGCATCGCGTGGTTCATCGGCGCGTTCCTCATCCTCTCCGGCACGCTCTACTTCGTCTTCGAGTCCTGGGACGGGATGACGTCCGTCACCCGCTCGCTCACCGTCTTCCTCATGACCGTGGGCTACTCCGTCGGCTTCTCCGTGTGGGGCGGCTACCTCGCCCGCCGCGAGTCCCTGCGCAAGCCGGGCCGCATCCTCGGCCTCATCGGCTCCGCCGTGGCTCCTCTGGGTGGCGTCGCGCTGGGGCCCCTGGGCTTCGGTGAAGCGCTCCACCTCGACGGCGTGCGCCCCTTGCTGCTCGTGCCGCTCCTCTTCGCCTGGTCCGGCGTCGCCGCGTGGCTCGCCCGCAAGCCCATCGAGTCCTTCGACGCGCCCTCGCGCCCGTTCATCCAGCTGGGCCTCGTGGGCGCCACGCTCATCATGGGCCTGGCCCCCGTGGCCGCGCGCGTGGGCGTCCCGGCGGTGTGGCTCAACACCCTGCCGTGCATCCTCTTCTTCCTGCTGTCGAGCAAGGCCACCGAGACCCCTCGCAAGGGTGGTGCGCTCACCTTCGCGCTCGCCGCGCCCCTGTTCCTCACCGCGATGTTCGCCATCCGGTTGCATCTGGCCCTGGGCGTCGCCGGAACCTCTGTTCCTCCTGGCACCTACGCGCCCTTCGCGGCGTTCCTGCTCGCCACCTGCCTGCGCTTCCGCACGCTCGATGAGAAGCGCGCCGCGGATCCGCTCGCGGTCGTCACCATCGCGCTCCAGGTGGCCTGCCTCGCGGGCGCCATCGTCGGCACCAAGCCCGCCTTCTTCTTCACCGCGGCCATCTTCACCGGCACGCTCGTGTCACTGTCGCGCGGCCCCCTGAACCGCCTGCCGTGGCTCTACCCGGCGTACGCGGGCGCCTACTTCAGCTATGCGTCCAGCGCGCAGTTGATCCCGCACGCGCTCACGCTCCTCATCAATGCCATCAAGACGCGCATGGGCTACCCGCCCGCGGCGCCGCTGCCCTTGCAGTACGGCGCGCTGACGGCCGTCCCGTTCGTGCTCGCGGGCCTGGTGCTCGCGTTCTTCGCCCAGAGGCGCGGCGAGCGCACCGGTGACGCTCGTTCCCTGGGACTCGCGGACGTGCTCCTGCGCTGCACCACCTGGGCCGCGCCCGCGTTCGTCATCTACTCCCACCTGGGTCCCGACTCGCGGCCCTCCTTCTTCGCCACGCTCGCCCTGGCCGCGATGTCCCTGGGTGCGGGCCTGCTGTTCAAGCGCTTCCCGCTGACCGCCGTGGGCGCGGTGCTCTTCGGCCTGCTGCCCTTCAGCGCCTTCCGCGTCTACGGCGCGGCCCCCGCGGCCGTCGTGTCCGGCGTCCTCGCCCTGGGCCTCGCGGGTCTCACGTGGCGGCTCACGGACGAGCGCACGCGGCGCTTCATCTCCGCCGTGGCCGGTGTCATCGCGACGTGCGGGTTCGCCATCGCGCTGGGCATCACTCCCGTCGCCGCGCCCGTCGTGGGCATGACGCTGGGGGCCGCGGGCGTCCTGCTGGCCGCGTACCGGCTGCGCGACGAGAACTACCTGGCCTATGGCGCCTTCCTCGCGGGCGCCATCCTGCCGAAGCTGGCCGCGGCCCACTCCACGCAGGCGCTGGTCGCGGCGATGGTGGGCGGCTCGCTGGCGCTGGCGCTCCTGGGCGAGCGCGGCGGCCTGCTCAAGCGGTTCGGCGTGCCGGGCCTCCTGTACGCGGGGCTCGCGGTGGTGTGGGGCCTGACCAACCAGGTCTTCATGGGCCCCGTGCTCCTCACCGCCGCCGCGACGGTGGCGGTGGCCTCCCGCTCCTTCCCCGGTGTGCGGCCGTTCGCGGTCGTGCTCGTGGGTTTGGCGCTCCTGCCGGACGTGCCGCACGCCTACACCGCGTGGGGTCTGTCGCCGGGGCTGTCGTTGGTGCTGCTCATCGCCGCATCGCTCGCGGGCTCCATCGTCGCCGCGCGCAAGGGCAAGAGCGCGAGCACCACCACCGCGGGCATCCTCGCGCTCATCCTGCCGCTGTTGCCGGTGGCCCTGGGCCGCTCCAGTGATCAGTCCCTGTTCCTGATGGGCGCGGCGCTGGCGGCGCTCTTCACCGCCCGCACGCTGCCCGTGACGTTGGGACTGCTGCTGGCCTCCATCGAGGCCATCTTCGCGCTGCACTCGTCCGGCCCGCTGGCCCTGCTGGGGCTCGCCACGTTCCTCAGCGTCCTGGCCCTCCTGGAGGACGTGCCCGCGGTGCGGCGCATCGCCGCGGGTGGCGAGTCCTTCCGCATCGTCGCCACGCTGGGCGCGATGGTGGTGCTGGCGGACGCCTCTTTGTCGTGGGACGGGCACGCGCTGTCGCAGATGCGCGGCGCCACTCAGCTCGCGCTCATCGGTCCGGCGCTGCTGCCGCTGTTGTGGACGCGCTCGCTGCACCGGCCCTTCGCCGCGGCGCTGATGGTGCCCTACGGCGTGGTGACCCTGATGGCCTGGCACCCGCCCTTCGCGTGGGTCGCGCTGCTGCCTCTGTTCCCGCTGCTGGTGGTGCGCGTCGTGGAGCACGTGCCGGCCGCCGCCTCGCTGCTCCTGCGCTCGCGGGAGGAGGGCCCGCGCCACGAGCTGTCGATGTGCATGCAGGTGGCGCTCGCGTGCCTGGGCGGACTGGCGCTGCTGGTTCCGGAACAGGAGCTGAGTCAGCGCACGGCCCTCTTCTGCGCCATCGCGCTGGTGCCCATGACGGGCCCGCTGCCTTCCGTCCGCGTCATCGCCGCGTCCCTGCTGCTGATGTTCATCCCGGAGGCGCGGCCCTGGGCCACGGGCCTGCTGCTGGCCCTGGCGCTGGCGGACCACCACGCGCCCCAGGCCCTGGTCTCCTTCTTCCGCGGCCCGCGTGACACGGCGCTGCGTGCCTCCGCCACGGGCTCGGCCCTGGCGATCGCGGCGGTGTCCACGCTGGTGGCGCCGACCCCTGGCGCGCTGACGATGCTGGGGGCGGTGGTGCTGCTGTCCGCGTTCCTGTTGTCGCAGCGCTGGTTGCTCACGGCGGCGGTGGCGGTGTTCGCGCTCGCGCCGCTGGGCCAGACGGACGTCTTCTCGCTGGGCCAGTGGCGTCCGGAAGGCGGCCTGCTCGTCGCGGCCGTGGGTCTGGCCTCCGCGCTGCTGTCCGCGCTGTGCCAGTCCGGCGCCGTGCAGCGCACGCTGACGAACGTCACCGCGCGCCTGACCCCCGGCATCGAGGGCACCTGGAGCGAGCCGCTGTGGGCCGGCGGCTCCGGCACCGTGGCGCTGCTCGTGGGCCTGCGGCTGCTGGACGCGGGGCCGGGCGAGCTGCCCCTTTCCGTGGCGCTGGTCGCGGGCGCCGCGTCGCTGACGCTGATGGTGACGCGCGAGCGCCTGATGATGAACGCCGCCACGGCGCTGCTGGGTCTGGTGCTGGTCGCCACCGTGCCGCCGCTGTGGGCGCCTTCGATGGTGGCGGGCACGGGCCTGCTGCTGGCCGTCGTCGGCTTCGCGCTGGACAAGCGCGGCGTGGCGGTGGGCGCGGCGCTGCACAACGGTGGAGCGGTGCTGGCGCTGCTGTCACTCGCGGGCCTGCGCTCGCTCACGCACCCGGGCATGCCGCTGTGCGTGTTCTTCGCTTGGGCCACGGCGTGGGTGGTGGTGCTGCGCCGCCGCGACCGCGAGTGGGTGGGGTGGCTGGCGTCCCTCTTCGCCGTGCACGCCTTCCTCCTGAACTATGGCGCGACGCACTCCACCGGACGGGGTGCGCAGTTCCTCCTCCCGTACTTCGGCGCGGCGACGGCGCTGCTCGCCACGCTGGTGCTGTCCGTGGCGGGCAAGGCGGTGCGCGGGCGCATGGGACGGGCGTTCTCCATCATCGCCCTCACGGAGG
This sequence comes from Corallococcus sp. AB032C, assembly GCF_003668935.1. Taxonomy (NCBI): domain Bacteria; kingdom Pseudomonadati; phylum Myxococcota; class Myxococcia; order Myxococcales; family Myxococcaceae; genus Corallococcus; species Corallococcus sp. AB032C. The sequence continues at coordinate 79,703 of NZ_RAWP01000006.1, forward strand.
TGCTGTTCGCGGTGCTGGCGGTGCGCTTGCCGGGTGGCGCGGCTCGCGAGGCGTGGGTGGCGTGCGGCGGGCTGGTGTTCCTGCTGTTCGCCCTGGTGCGCCACGCGGCGCGCGAGGAGGACGAAGCCTCCGCGTGGCTTGCGCAGGCGACCGTGGCGTTGGGCTACTTCTGTGTGCGCTTCATCGGCCTGAACGCGCGCCCCGACGCCGCGGACAGCCTGGTGTCCATCATGGGCGGTGCGGCCTTCATCGGCCTGTACCTCTTCGTGCGGCGCGAGGGCGCGGGCCTCAAGGCCTTCCGCCGTCCCGCCGTGGCGGGCGCGTGGCTCTTCCCGCTGGCGGGCCTGTTGACGGTGCCGTGGAGCCAGCCGTTCGTGGCGGTGGCGCTGCTCGTGGGCTACGCGGCGCACTTCGCGGCGCTCGCGGCGTGCACGAACCAGAAGGGCGCCGCGTCGACGATGTCCGTCGCGGCCTTCAACACGGCGCTGTACCTCGTGTGGCTGGGCACCGGCTCCGGCGAGCCGCAGTACTACGTCATCCCCGCGGGCCTCTCCCTGCTCCTGCTCCTGCGCGTCTTCCGCAAGAGCCTGTCGCAGGACGCCTACGCCCAGCTGCGCGCCCTGGCGGTGACGGGCATCTACGTGGCCGGCGCGTGGAAGCCGCTGCTCTTCAACGACGGCGAGGCGATGCTCCTGTGCGTGTTCCTCTGCCTGGTGGGCGTGGGGGCGGGCATCGCGCTGCGGATCCGCTCCTATGTGTACCTGGGCTCGGCGTTCCTGGTGACAGCGGTGGCCGCCAACCTGGTGCGCTTCGGCATGCGCGACCACCGCATCGGCGCCCTGTTCCTGTCGATGCTGGGCCTGCTCGTGGTGGGTTTCATGGTGGTGCTCAGCGCCCACCGCGCCACCCTGCTCCAGAAGTACGGGCGGGTGCGCGACCTGCTCGCGACCTGGGAGGGATGATCGCTGTTTGACGTAAAACGATTCCGGGGTTGAATGCGCCCGCTTTCACCCCCGGAGGACTTGTTGCTGCTGCGCCGTTCGTCGCTCGTCATCCTGATGTCGCTGGGCTGCCTGGTGGGTTGTGCGCACGTCCCGGACACCGCGCCTCGCATGGCGGTGGAACTTCCGGCTTCGGCCGTCACCCGCTCCCTTGTCGTTGAAGCGCCAAGGGGCACGGCGGTGGGCGCCGAGGGCGCACTTGGCGTGAAGGCCGAAGCGCCTCCGCCGCTGGCCTTCGTGACGCCGGAGGGCAGTGAGGGGCTGGCGGCGCTGCTGGAGGCGGATCCGCACCCGGTGCCGGAGGAGGCGGGCGTCATCGCGGCGGCGCTGGAGGCCGCGGCGCTCTTCACCGGTCCCACGCAGGGGCCGGGCGGCTTCTGGGATGAGCTGCTGCCTCCGCCGTCGAAGCTGGCGCGCGGCATCGTGGCGCGCGCGGCGCAGTTGGTGGGCGCGCGGCGGTTGGACCGCTCGGTGCCCAATGACTGTTCGGGGCTGGTGCGGCTGGCGTACCTGCAGGCCGGCATCGACCTGGTGGCGCACGGCTTCCTCGCGGGCGAGAACGCGGTGACGGGCATCTTCCGTCGCGCGCAGGTGGCGGGCGCGGTGCACCGGCTGAACCCGCGTCCGGGTGACCTGGCGTTCTTCAAGGAGACGTACGACCGCAACCGCGACGGCAAGCGCAACGACGGCATGACGCACATCGCGGTCGTGGAGAGCGTGGCGCCGGACGGCACCGTGACGTTCATCCACCGCGGGGGCAAGGGCGTGGCGCGCAGCCACATGAACCTGGCGCGCCCCACGGTGCACAAGCTGAACTCCGGTGCGCTGCTCAACGATTTCATCCGACCGGCGAGCAAGGGGATGCGCGCGTACCTCGCGGGCGAGCTGTTCGTCGCGTTCGCTTCGCCTGGAGGTTTGTAGTCTCACGGCAGTCGCAGGGGACGCACGGCGAGCGCGTTTGAATTCATGCGCGGGTGTGGCGTCATCCCGCGCATGAGACTGCCCCTGCCGCTGCTCCTCGGAAGCCTGTTGCTGTCGTCCGGCTGCCTCGTGGCGGAGACGCGTCCTTCGCGTCCGCATCCGAGGCCGCCGCCGCCGTCACGCCCCGTGGCGATGAACTACGACGAAGCCGTGCGGCGCGGGTTCGACCAGTGCCGTTCGCGCGGCTACCGCTGCGACCTGCAGGAGGCGAAGCTCACCGGCAACAACGTGTGGAAGGTGAAGTTCCGCGTGGATGGCCGGGGCGAGAAGGGCCACCTGCACCTGGACTACGACGCGTACTCGCGCAACCTCATCAAGGTGAACGACAAGGTGAAGGACAAGGGCCGCGACTGGGACGACGACTGGGACGGCCCGGGGCGTGGCAAGAAGAAGGGCCACGCGCACCGGGACGACTGAAGCACCGCGCGTTTTCAGCGCGAGGTCTTCTTCAGCAAGGCTTCGGTGTGGTCGAGCAGCTCCGGTCCGCCGGGCTGCTCATGTCCGGGGATGATGATGCGGGCGTTGGGGAAGTGCTCACGCTCGCGCTGGAGACTCGACGGCCACGCGGCGACGTCCGCGTCCTCCAGGTTGCCCAGGTTCTTGGCGCGGGCGTCCTTGATGAAGCAGCCGCCATAGAGGATGCCCGACACCGGGTGCATGACGACGAGGTTGTCGGGCGAGTGGCCCGCGCCGGGGAAGAACACGGACAGCGGTCCGAAGTCCTGCGCGTCCGTCAGCCGCTTCGAGGGAACGGGGTTGCCCTGCTTGCCCGCACGGAGCGCGGTGTCCTCGCGAGCGTGGACGGGGATGCCCTGCGCGTCGAGCGTTGGGATGCCGCCAGTCCGGTCGAGGTGGAAGTGCGTCACCACCGCGGCGCGCACCGGATGGTGGAGCGTGTCGCGGGCCCAGGTGAGCAGCGCCTGGGAGTGCTCTGGCGTCCAGCCGGTGTCGACGAGGATGGACGCGTCACCGTCCTCCACGAGGAGCCCGTTCGCGGTCACACCCGCCCAGTCCCCGCTCGCTTCCGTGACATGCATCCACACGCCAGGCGCCATGCGCCGCACGCGCACGTCCTTCGCGAGGACGAACTCCTCCTGGGAATGGGGAGGAGGCACGAAGGGCGTGGAGGCACAGGCCGTGAGGAGGAGCAGGAGAGGGCCGCAGCGCAGTGGATTCATGAGACTCCAGAAAGGGGAACGCAGGGGAGTCCCGCCGCGAGTGCAAGATGGATGCACAGCGGACTCGCGGGGATCGCGTGGCCTGCGTGCCACACGCGCGTCCGCGGAGCCACGCTGGGCTCAGGGCGCGGACTTCTTCTTCAGGTCTTCAATGGCCCGATTGAACGTCTGCGGGTTGCAGGCCTTGCCGCCGGGAGGGCTTCCCGCCGCGCGCGTGAGGGCGGGCAGGGCGGCCGCGTTGCCCAGGCTCGCCAGTCGCAACGCTGCTTTCGTGCGCACGCCGCAGTCGCCGGACTCCAACGACGTGGAGTAGAGCCCCACCAGGTCCAGGCCCGCGTTGTCCTTCGCGTCCAGATAGCGCAGCGCGCCCCACTGCTTCGTCGAGGGAGTCCCTTTGGCCAGGGACTCGAGATGGGAACGCACCGTCGTGGCGGGCAATGCCTCCAGGGCCCTGCGCGCGGAGAGGTCCTTCTCGTTGTCCCCGAAGTCCTCGGCCAGTCCGTCCAGGAGTCGCATCTCTGGAGCCTCCCGGCCTGCCTTGTCCAGGCCCAGGATGAGGGCGTGCTCCTCGTTGTGCGCGCCCACCGCGTGCTTCACCACCGCGCGTAGCAGCGTCGTCTCCGCGCTCTTCGGCACGTCCGGCGCATCCATCCGTTGGAGCGCTTCCTTGGGCTTGCCGTCCTTCATCAGGGCTCGCGCCTGCACCAGCGGATCATTCGCGTGCGCCATCCAAGCGGCACCCGCTGCCACCAACGCCAATACACCCGCGCCACCAGCCACCACGCGCGGACGTTGACGCAGGAAGGCCAGGCCCTGGCCCGCCTTCGTTCGCAGGCCCGCCAGCGGTGACGGCTTCGCACCGGAGCCGGGGATGCCCAGCGCCGCGCCGAACGGCGAGCCCTCCGTCGCTCGCGTCACCCGGTACAGCTGCACCTTCTCATCGCGTCCGGGCAGGGGAATGGTGCCGCAGGGCTCGGCGGCGGCCTCGGCGCGGTTTCGCACCATGTTCACGGCTTCGGTGAAGGTCACCTCGTCCGCGGCGGCCACGTGCTCCACCGCCTTCACGACCTCCATCGGCTCGCCGAGCACCGAGTCGTTCGTCACCAGCACCTCGCCCGCGTGCAGGCACACGCGGACGTGGAGCTGGTGCTCTTGCGGCACCGTCTGGTTGTAGCGCCACAGCGCCTGCTGCATCGCCATGCCGCAGCGGATGGAGGCGCTGGGGGCCCGGAAGACCGCGACCAGTGCGTCTCCGCGCTTCTGCACCAGCTTTCCGTCGTGCTCGCGCACCAGCGGCGTCAGCAGCCGGTCGTGCGTGTCCAGCATCCGCGCGTTCTCCTCGTGCGTCTGCCGGCTCATCCGGTCGGTGAAGCCCTGGATGTCGGTGAGCATCACCGTCACGTTCTGCGCCTTCGTCACCACCGCGCCGCCCGTCACCGCTCCCAGCGGGCCCGTCAGCCGGCCCGTCATGCCGAACGCCGCCGTGCCCGTGCGCGGCGCGGTCTGCACCGGTGGCGCCGTCACCGAGGGCGCAGCCTGCGCCACGCCGAACGCCGACGTGCCGGAGCCCGGGCCCGCGGGCGCGGGATTCACGCCGAACGCCGCCGTGCCCGAAGCCGGGACGGCTGGCGCCGCCGGGTTCAGTCCGAAGGCGGACGTGCCGGCGGAGGGCGTCGCGTTCGCGTGGACGATGGGCGTGCCCTGGCTGGGGGTGAACGCCATCAGCGCCGCGTGCGCCAGGCCCAGCGCTTCCGCCAGCTCGTTCGCCGTCTGCGGGCGCTTCGCCGGGTCCTTGTCCAACAGCCGCATCACCAGCGCCAGCAGCCCCACGTAGCGCGACAGCTGCGGCGCCGCGCGATCCAGCTGCAGCGGCGCGTGCGAGGCGTGCTGCGACAGGAAGTGGCGCGGTGAAGGTCCGTCGAACGGCAGCCGCCCGGACAGCACGCGGTAGGCCAGCACCCCGAAGGAGTACAGGTCGCTGCGCGTGTCCACCTTCGCGCCCACGGCCTGCTCCGGAGACAGGTACTCCGGCGTGCCCAGCACCACGCCCACCTGGCTGAGCGCGCTGCCCGCCTCCGGCTCCACCAGCCGAGCGATGCCGAAGTCCAACAGCCGCGCCTGTTCCCCGCGCGCGGACGGGGAGATGAGGACGTTCTCCGGCTTCAGGTCGCGGTGGATGATGCCCTTGTCGTGGATGGCGGCCAGCCCTTCCGCCAGCTGCTGGAGCAGCGCCAGCGCGCGGGGGGCGAGCAGCGGGCCGCCCTGGAGCGCGTCGTAGAGGCTCTGCCCCTCCACGAACTCCATGACGAGGCACGCGGCGTCGCCGGACTGGCCGAAGTCCACGATGCGCACCACCGCCGGGTGCTCCACGGCGGAGAGCAGGCGCGCTTCGCGCTTGAAGCGCTCGGCCATGCCGGCCTGGGCGTGCAGATCGTGGTGCAGGACCTTGATGGCGACCTTGCGGCCCAGGGAGACCTGCTCACCCAGGTACACCTCACCCATGCCCCCGGAGCCCAGGGGCTTGAGAACCCGGAATCGACCGTCGAGGACCAGTGCGTCGGGGGCCAGCACGGCGCGGCATATTGCACGGCTTCCGCTTTGGGCGCATGACGTTCCTCCTGGACGGAATCACCTGGGAAACGCCTGGGTACGCCATGCCCCGCCGCCTGCCGTCCTACCGAGGGTTTGCCTAAAAATTCCAGGGCTTAGGGGTCATGGTAGCCTCCCCAGCCTCCTCCGATGGCCACCGATAGCGAGTCCCCCAAGCCCGTCGCGCCTGCTTCAGGCGCCGCCCCCGAGCTTCGCCTGTTGGATCGGCGTGCGTTCGTGGGCTTTCCGGCATTGGAGGTCCAGCCCGGGCTGCGCATCGCCGACTTCGCGCTCCAGATTCCGGACGTCAGCTTCCCGTTCAACGTCAGCGCGGGCGCCACGCGCTACCAGCGCAAGAAGCTGCTCTTCGGCTTCCTGGAGCTGACGGTCGACGCGGACCTCGTCACGCGCAAGGTGGCGGAGCTGGCCGGGCGGCTCGTGGGCATCGAGGAGCTGCGGCTGCACTTCCGCCCCGGCTACCTGGAGGGCCAGGGCCGGCTGCCGGCGCCGGAGCGCACGCCGTTCACGTTCAAGATCGCCTTCGACGCGGACGGGGACCGGCTGGCCGTCTACGTCTACGACGTGCGGCTGTATGGCTTCTCCGCCACGCCGTCGGTGCAGCTGCCGGGCCTGTTGTCCGAGGCCGTGGGCGCGCTGGGCCTGCTGCCGGACGTGGAGGTGCGCGGCGCCACCGGCTTCTCCACTCGCGTGCTGCCCTCGCTGTGCGAGCTGGCCTCGCTGAGCCGGGGCTACAAGGTGCCCACGCTGGACACCGCGCGCCTGTCCGCGGCGGAGGTCTCCAGCACCGGCCTGCGCCTGCGCTTCGCCGCCGGAGGGCTGCCGCCGCCCGCCGCTCCGGACGAGGAGCTGATGCTGGCGCTGGAGGGCGCTCGGGCCTTCGCGGACGCGGAGGGTCTGGTCGCGCAGGGGCGGCTCGCGGAGGCTCGGCAGGCGTACCTCCAGGCCGGGGACGCGCAGGACGCGCACCCGTTCGCGGCGGAGCGGTTGCTGGCGCTGCTCGTCGCGGATCCGCAGGCGCATGACCTGGCCCTGGACGTGGCGGCCACGCTGTCTCGCCGACGCGACCGCAGCCCCGCTGCGCTGTGGGGCGAGGCCGTGGTGCGCGAGCGCCGGGGCGAGGGTGCCCGCGCGGCGGAGCGCTACCTGGCGCTGTGCGCGCTGGCTCGACGGACCTCGGAAGAGGCCGCCGCGTTCTTCGCCGCCGAGGCCGCCGCGCGCTCCTCTCGCGACACCGCGCCGCAGGTGGCGGTGAAGGCGCTGCACGAGCTGCTGGGCCTCAAGCCGGACCACCTGCCGTCGTTGAAGGCGCTGGCTCGCGCGTCGGATCAGGCGCGCGACCGGGCTGGCGCGGTCAGGGCGTATCGGCGGCTCGCGGCCCTGGCTCGTGATCCGTTGGAGGCCGCGGACGCGCATGTGCATCTGGCGCGGCTGTGCGCTCAGACGGAGGACGACATCGCGGGGGCCCGGCTGCACTGCGAGGCCGCGCTGCGTCTGTCGCCGGACCAGCCGGACGCGCTGCTGCTGTTGGGTGAGCTGTGCCACCGCGGTGGTGAGCACCTGCGCGCGCTGAAGGCCCTGGACCGGCTGCGCGAAGTCTCCATGGCGCGCCATGAGCTGGACCGCGTGGGACAGGCGGACCTGCTCGCGGGCCGGGTGTGGGAAGAGGGCCTGAAGCAGCCGGAGAACGCGCTGCTGCGCTACCGCGAGGCCGTGTCGCTGCTTCCCGGTGAGCCGGAGCCGCTGTTCGCCTCCGCGCGCGTGGCCGAAGGACTGGGCAGGTTGCAGGAGGCCCTGAGCGGGTACCAGCAGGCGCTGGAGCTGGCGGGGCCTGCGCCGCGTTCGGAGAGCGTCCGTCACGCCGCGCACGAGAGTCACCATGCGCTGGCGCGCCTGTCGCGCACGAAGCTGGGCGACCCGGCGCGGGCGCGTGAGCACCTGGAAGCGGCGCTCGCGTTGGATCCTCGCGACGCGGTGGCGCTGGAAGAACTGATCCCGTACTTCCGCGTCACCGGCCGCTCGCAGGAACTGGCCGAGGCGCTGGAGAAGGCCGCCGCTCTCAAGGAAGAGCCGAAGGCCCGCGCCGCGCTGTGGGCCGAAGCGGGCGAGCTGTACCGGGGCAAGCTCCAGCAGGCGGACAAGGCCGACAAGCTGCTCACGCTCGCGCTGGAGGCGGATGGCGACCACCGGCCCGCGCTGGAGTCGCTGCTCGCGCTGGCCGAGGCCCGTCGTGACGGCGCGCAGCTCACTCGCTGCCTCGCGGCGCTGGCGCGGCTGACGACGGAGCCGAAGGAGCGGGCGCAGAAGTACCGCCGCCTCGCGGTGGCCGCGCGCGACCTGGCCTTCGATTTGGACCTTGCCGTGCACGCGCTGCAGGAGGTGCTGCGCGCGGAGCCGGACGACCTGCCGGCGCTGGGCGAGCTGTGCGCGTTGCAGCGCAAGCGCTCCGACCTGGCGGGGCTCGCCACCGCGCTGGAGGACCGCGCGCGGGTGGCGGAAGCGCAGGGCGACAAGCGGCTGGCGGCGGCGGCGCTGCGTGAGCTGGCCGGCGTGCTGGAGGCGCGGCTGGGGCGCGTGGGCGACGCGCTGGTGGCGCTGGAGAAGGCCGCGCGGCTGGCTCCGGACGCGGCGGTGCTGCTGGACCTGGCGGACCTGAGCCTGCGCTGCGAGCGGCCCGAGCACGCCCGGCGCGCGCTGGAGTCGCTGCTGGCCACGCTGCCGCGCACCGCGGCTCCGGAGAAGCTGGCGGACGTGCGCGCCCGGCTGGGTCGTGCGTGCGAGCTGCTGGGTGACCGCGAGGGCGCCATCGCCGCGTACGCGCAGGCGTTCCCGCTGCGGCGGCTGGACGACGTGCTCGCCACGCGGCTGGAGGCCCTCTACACGGAGGCCGGCGAGACGCAGGCGCTGGCCGAGCTGTGGGCCACGCGCGCGCAGGCTCTGTCCGGCGCGGACCGTTCGGAGGAGGCGGCGCCGCTGTTCCTCCAGAGCGCTCGGGCCCTGCTGGAGCGCGGAGAGAAGGCCGCCGCGCTGATGCGCCTGGCCTCCGCGTTGGAAGCGAGCCCCGAAGGGCCGCTCGCCGCGGAGGTGCTGGAGGCCCTGGCCGAGCTGGAGCTGGAGCGCGGCGAGAAGCTGGAGGCTGCGCGGCTGTACGCGCGGCGGGCCACGCTGGTGCCGGATGCTCGGGCGGGTTCGAAGCTGCTCTTCCGTGCGTCGCTGCTGGCCGCCGGCACGAGCCGCGAAGAGGCCTTCCTCGCCGAGGCGCTGGAGCGCGACGCGACGTTCGCGCCCGCACGCGTCCGCCGGGGCGAGCTGCGGCTGGCCACGGATGCCCGCGCCGCGCTGGAGGACTTCGAGGCGGTGCTGGCGCTGCCTCCCGCGGACGTGGATGCCCCGCGCGAAGCGGAGCGTGTGGCCCTCACGCGCAAGGCCGCCACCGCCGCAGTGCGCGCGAACCGCACGGACGCGGCGAGGCGCCTGCTCGCGGAGTTCTGCGCGCGCACGCCGGAGGACCTGGACGCGCGGCTGGAGCTGGCCGCGCTGCACCGCAAGGCCGGCGCCCGCGAGGCCCTGGCGGACCTGCTGGTGGAGCTGTGGCCGCGCCTCTCCGGAGACGCCCGCCGTCAGGCCCGCCGGGAGCTGGCCGAGCTGTGCCTCGCCCTGGGCCGCGCGAGCGCCTCGGCGGATTCGCTGCGCAGCCTGCTGGTGGAGGAGCCGCAGGACGCGTGGGCGGCGCAGGCGCTGCTGGAGCTGCTGCCTCCGCCCGGCACGGGCACGCCGGAAGAAGAGTCCGAGCGGCTGGAGTTGCTGGGCACGCTGGTGTCCGCCGCGTCGGGTGAAGCCCGCGCCGAGCTGCTCGCGCGCCGGGCCATGCTGCACCGGAGCGCCGGCCGCACGGGTCCCGCGCGCGACGACTGCGCCCAGGCCGCGAAGCTGTCGCGCCGGCCCGCGCCGCTGCTGCTGATGCTGGCGGAGCTGGCGCGCGAAGCGTCTGACGCGCCCGCCGAGCTGGATGCGTGGCGCCGCGCCGTGGCCGCCGATGCCACCCTGGGCGCCCGTGCCCGGGAGCGGCTGCTGGCCCTGGCCACCGTGCTGCTGGAGAAGGACGAGCGCGCCTCCGCCGGAGACGCGCTCCGTGCCGCCATCGCGCTGGAGCCGCCCGCCGACGCGCGGTGCGATGCCTTCTTCCAGCTCGCCGAGCTGGCCCGCCGCGACGGCAAGCCCTCGGACGAAGCCGCCGCGCTGGCCGAGGCCGCACGCCAGGGGCCCATCGCCCGCCGCGTGGAAGCGCTCCTGATGCGCGCCGCGCTGCTTGAAGGCCAGGGAGACCGCGAGGCCTCCGCGCGCGACCTGGAAGCCGCGCTCGGCCTGGCACCGCGCCACGAGGAAGCCACGCTCGCGTTGCAGCGCGTGCTGCGCGACCTGGAGGACTGGGCCCGGCTCGCGGAGTTGCTCGCCGCCGAGGCGCCCCATGCTCCGCCCGCGGCCGCCGCGTCGTTGTACTCGGAGCTCGCGAGCCTCTACCTCGATCGGTTGGGGCAGGGTGCGCCCGCCGAGGCCGCGCTGCGACAGGCGCTGCGGCTGACCCCGGCGGACGCGGCGGTGCGCCGTCGGCTGGTGTCGCTGGTGGCCGGTCGCGGAGAGTTGCTGGAGGCCGCGGGCCTGCTGGAGGCCGCGGCGGAGGACGCCGACGCCGCCGAGGCCGCGGCGCTGCTGCGCGAGGGTGTCACCTACGCGAGGCAGGCCCAGGAGTTGGATCGGGCGCTGGCCCTGGCGCGTCGCGCGCATGCGCGGGTGCCCGCGAAGGGCGAGGACCTGGCCACGCTGGCGGACCTGCTCTACCTGCGCGGCGCGGTGCGCGAAGCCCTGCCGTTGCAGGAGGCCCTGGTCCAGGCGGCGGACTTCCGCGCGGCCCCGGAGGCGGCGGAGGCCACGAGCCTGCGCCTGGGCGACCTGGCCGAGCAGTCCGGCGATGTGAAGCGCGCGGTGACCGCGTACCGGTACCTGCTCACGGAGCGCCCGCTGTGCGAGCGCGCCGTGGAGCGGCTCTCCGCGCTGCTGGAGCGCGACGACCCGCGCGGTGCCTTCGAGGTGCGCGTCGCCCACGCGCGCGTGCTGGCGCCGTCCGAGGACACCGTCGCGCGGCTGGTGTCGCTGGCGGAGCGGGCGCGCGAGGCGCTGGCGGACGCGGGCATCGCCGCATCGCTGCTGTCCCACGCGGCGCAGATGGCGAAGGCGCCCCTGCCGCTGCGCCGTCGGCTCGTCGCCCTCTACCGCGAGACGGGCCGCACGTCGGAGCTCCTCGCGGAACTCCAGCCGGTGGCAGCGCTCAGCCTCCAGGCGGGGGACGTGGACGCCGCGCTCGCGGCCTACGACGAGGAGGCCCGGCTCGCGGAGTCGATGGGCCGCGCGGACGATGCGCTGCGCTCGCTCGCCAACGCCCGTGACCTGCTCGCCGCCGGTGAACGCAACGCCGAAGCCGCCGCGTGCGAGCGCCGCCGCGCGGAGTTGTTGCGCGACGTGAAGCTGGACCTGAACGCCGCGGAGGCTTCGCTGGAGCGTGCCTTCGGGTTGGCCGCGGAGCTGGACACCGCGCGCATGGGCGCGGCCCTGGCCGAGCGCCGCGACGACGCTGCCGCCGAGGCCCGCTGGTGGGAGCGCGGGCTGCCCCGGATGACGGGCACGCGTGAGGGCGCGGCGGTGCTGCTGCGCCTGGCCCGCCTGAACCTGGGCGAGCTCTCGGACACGCCGAAGGCGGAGGGCTTCCTGCGCCAGGCCCTGCGCCAGGACCGCTGGCTCACGGAAGCGGAAGGTCTGCTCGCGGAGCTGCTGGAGCGTGACGGCCGCATCGCGGAGCTGGCCGCCTGGTACGAGGAGTGCGCGGAGTCGGAGCTCGACGCCGACCGTCACGCGGCGCTGCTGTACCAGGCCGCGGTCCTCTACCGCGACCGCGCGAACAAGCCTGAGTCCGCCGCCGCCGCGCTCATCGCCGCCCGCGCCGCGAAGCCGGACGACCTGAACCTGACCGCGCAGGCCGCGGAGCTGCTGCACCAGGTGCGCCGCCCCGCGGACGCCGCCGAGTTCGACGCCATCCTGTTGGAGGCGGATCCGTTCCGCGAGCCCGTCTTCACGCGCCACCGCGCCTTCCTGGAAGAGAGCGGAGAGCGTCAGGCCCTGGCCGAGCTGATGCTCCGCCGCGCCGAGCGCCAGACGCCCGCCGAGGCCGCCGCGAGCTACCTCGCCGCCGCGAGCGCCTTCCGCGAAGAGGGTGCCCGCGAGCGCGCCATCCTCTGCGAGGACCGCGCCTTCGAGCTGGATCCCGCCAACGCGGAGGCCTTCCAGCACGTGCGCGAGCGCGCCGCCGGAGACGTGCGCCGGCTGGCGGACCTGCTGGGCCAGCGCGCGGAGGCCGTGACCCCCGAGGACGCGCTGCCCCTGTTGCGTGAGCGGGCTCAGCGCCTGCTGGACGCGGGCGAAGCGCTCAAGGCCGCGGAGGCCTTCGACGATTACCTGGGCCGCGCGGGCGGTGACGTGGACGCCCTCTGCGCGCGCGCCGAGCTGGCCGCCCAGGGTGGAGGCCCCGCCGCCGCGCAGCCGTATGACCGACGGGTGCTGGCGCTGGGCGGGGACTCGCTGCCGGTGCCGGTGCGCGTGCGCACGTGGCTGCGCCTGGGCCATGCGTCGCTCGCGTCGGGCGCGTTCCACGACGCGGCGGATGCCTTTGAAGCCGTGGTGTCGCTGGAGCCGGAGGGCGCGCGCGGCGGTGAGGCGCTGTCGCTGCTCGCGGAGGTGCACTCGCGCACGGGCAACGGCCCCGGGCTGTACCGGGCGTCGTTGCAGCTGGCGCGCAGGGCCCAGGACGCGGCGACGGAAGAGGTGCTGCTGCGCCGCGCGGCCGACCTCTTCGATGACCCGCGCGAGGCCATCGACGCGCTGGTGCCCCTGGCCCGGCTGCGTCCGGCGGACGCGGGCGTCATCGACCGTGCGGTGGAGGGCCTGCGCGCCCTGGGCCGCCACGGCGACCTGCTGGGCATCTACGAAGCGGGCGCGGAGGCCGCGGGAGGCTCGCGCGCCGCGGAGCTGCTGCTCGCCGCCGCGTCCGTGGCGAACGAGTCGCTGTCGGACGCGGACACGGCCTGGGCCCTCACGCGCCGCGCGGCGGAGGCGGATCCGGAGAACCCGGCCGCCCTGCGCGCGCTGGTGGACGGCCTGCGTGCGCGCAAGGAGTCCGCGGAGCTGCTCGCCGCGCTGGAGCGGCTGATTCCGCTCACGGACGACGCGGACGAGTCCGCGGTGCTCCGGCTGGAGTTCGCGGGGCTGGCGAAGGACGCGACCCGCGAGGAGGCCGCTCGCGACGCGCTGGAGGTCGTGGTGGCTCGGGGCGCTTCCGGTGCCGGCTACGCCGACGCGCTGGAGGCCCTGGAGCCGCTGCTCGGTGACGCGCACGCGCGCCGCGCCGAGGTGCGCGTGGCCCGCGCGGAGCTCTCGTCGGGCGAGCAGCGCGTGTCGCTGCTGGTGGCCGCCGCTCGCGCCTTCGAGAAGGCGGGGCTGCTGGAAGACGCGTTGAAGGCCGCGAAGGCCGCCGTCGCCACGGAGCCGGACCTGCGCGCCGCGCTGCTCGTCGCGCACCTGCACCGCGCCTCCGGAGACGCGCCCCGGGCGGCCCGCGCGCTGTTGCAGGCGGCCCGGCTCGCCGCCCCGGAGGAGCGTCCCCCGCTGCTGCTGGAGGCCGCCGGCCTCTGGGAGAAGGCGGGCGAGATGGGCGAGGCGCTGGAGGTCGTCGAGCGCATCGCCACCGACGCGCCGGACATGCTGTCCGCGACGGAGCTGGCCGAGCGCTTCGCACGCCTGGGCGCCTTCGCGCGCGCCCTGGACGTGGGCTTCGCGCCCGCCATGGCCGCGGGCGAGTACACCGACGCGCTGGCCATGGCCGCGCAGGCGGGCGACGTGCCCCGCACGCGCGTGGCCCTCTGGGCCCTGGTCGCGACGCCGGACGCGGACCCCGCTCACGCCTCCGCGCTGGCGGACGGACTGCGCGAGGACGCGGAGTGGGAAGGCCTGCTGGAGCTGGCGGCCCTGTCCTACGAACGTGACGCCGCCTTCGCCGTGGCGCTGCGGGACGAAGTACTGCGCGCCCGTCCGGCCCCGGTGTTCGCGCGCCTGCGCGCCCTGGAGGAACTGGGCGGAGAGCCCGGACTCGGCGCGCGCCTGATGCTCCTGCTGCCGGAGCTGGGCCTGGAGCCGGAAGCCCTGGCCGAAGCGGTGCTCGCCCGCGTGCGCGCGCTGCCGGAGTCCGCGAGGCTGGAGTCCCTGGCCTTCGCCGCGGACGGCTGGCCCGCGCGCCGCGAGGAGCTGCTGCGCGAGCGCTACACCCTGGAGCGCGAGCTGGGCCGCCTGGAGTCCGCGGAGCGCACGCTGGCGCTCATCGCCCAGGACACGAAGGACGCGAAGGCGCGCGCGCTGCTGCACCTGGAGCGCGGTGAGCTGCTGCAAGGCCCGCTGGCCCAGCCCGCCGAGGCGCGCGAGGCCTTCGAGGCCGCCCTCACCGACGACGCGGACAGCCTCGCCGCCGTGCAGTCGCTGCTCGCGCTGGTGGACGAGGCGCGCGAGTCGACGGTGTTCCTCACGCTGGCGGACACCCTCGCGAAGCTCGCGGGCTCCGACGCGTGGACGCCGTACCGCGAGCGCCTGGCGGACGCCTACGAAGCGCAGCAGCGCTGGGCCGAAGCGGCCTCGCAGCTGGAGCAGCTCCCGGACACGGACGAGCGGCTGGCCCGTCGCGTGAAGTTCGCGGAAGCGCGCGGCCTGGTGGGCGAAGCGCTGCGGCTGCGCGAGCGCCTCACTCAGGACCCCGCGGAGCTGGAGGTCATCCTCCGTGGCTACCTGGACGCGCAGCTCGTGGGCCCGGCGGTGCGCCTGGCGGAGCGGCTCGCGGACGCGAATCAGCTCACGCCCGCGCTGACGCGCTGGGTGACCGAGCGCTTCTCTCCGTCCCCGGACGGCGCGGTGCTCGCGGTGCGCTTCTGGCCCGCGCTCCTGCGTGAGAAGTGGCCGGACGTGGACGGCTGGACGTTGTACGCGGAAGCGCTGCACGCCCTGGGACGTCCGGAGGCGGAGCGCACGGACGGCATCGGCGCCGCGCTCGTGAGCAGCGACGCCCCGGCGCCGCGCGCGCCCGTGTCCCGGCTGGAGCGTGTCGCGCAGGACTTCCAGCACCCGGAGCCGGATGGCCTGGTGCCGGTGACGGAGTCGAGCCTCGCGCGGCTGCACGTCGCGCTGAAGCCGGTGCTCGAGTCGCTGGGCGCGGAAGCCGTGCGCGTCTCCGTCGACCCGCGCGGCGGCGTGGAGGCGTACCTCACGTCGCCGGACGCGCTGGTGCTGGGCGCGGGCGCGCTCGGCTGCTTCGGCGCGGTGGAGCTGGGCTGGCTGTGCGCGCTGGCGCTGGCGCTGGGCTCGGAGGGCGTGGAGCTCACCCGTCCCGGCGCGGTGCTGACGTGGGAGGACGCGGCGGTGGCGGCCTGGCGTGCGATGCCCGCGACGCTGGCGGCGGGGCGCGTGCTGGCGCGGCTGGACTCGGACGTGCGTGGCGGTGACCCGGCCAGCGTGGATGTGGGTGCGGTGCTGTCCCGCAGCGAAGCCTTCCGCCAATTGGCCCTGGCGTCGCTGGACGCCTAACCTGGAGCGCCTCATGCACCTGAAGCGACTGGCAGTGGCGCTCTTCCCCGCGGCGGCCCTGGCCGTGGCGGTGGGCTGTTTCTCCGACCCCGTCTACCCGGGAAACCAGGTGATGGGGACGTTCCGCTTCCAGGCGAAGCTGGACGCGGCGCGCACCACGTGTGACGCGGGCGCGCGAGACTTCGCGCAGCTGGACGACGCGGGCAGCTTCTACTTCGAGGGCACCTTCTCCCGCGACACCGACGCGGGCACGGGCTTCTTCACCGTGCAGGGCTTCTCGCGCGACGCGGGCTACACCGGCCAGAGCGTGTCCTCCACCCACCGCGCCATCGCGCGCCGCGACTCGTGCGGCACCGGCTGCGAGGACTCCGAAATCGAGGAGGCCATGAACGTCATGCTCCTGAGCGACAGCCAGGCGCGCAACGTGGCCCGCGACTGCAAGCGCCTGGACGGCGGCGTGCCGGAGGGCGACCTCCCCGCGCCCACGGAGAACGGCTACGACGTGTCGCTCGCGTGCGGCTCGCTCACGGACATCTTCCTGCCCGGCAAGGGAGCGAGCTGCAAATGCAACCCGGTCACCTGCACCACCGTGTACACGGTGAGCGGCGACCGCATCGACTGAAGCACCCGGGGCCTGTCTCCGTCGTGTAACGTGCGCCGCCCCGAAGTGGAGGATGGAATGGCGAAGCGTGCGGTGGTGCTCCTGTCCGGAGGCCTGGACTCAACGACGTGCCTGGCGATGGCGAAGGCGGACGGCTTCGAGCCGGTGTGCCTGTCCATCGCCTACGGACAGCGCCACTCGGTGGAGCTGGAGCGGGCGAAGAAGGTCGCGGCCATCATGGGCGTGCGCGACGTGCGCGTGGTGACGGTGGACCTGCGGCAGGTGGGCGGCTCCGCCCTCACGGATGACATCCCCGTGCCCAAGGACCGCTCGGAGGACGACATGTCCCACGACGTGCCCGTCACCTACGTGCCCGCGCGCAACGCGCTGTTCCTCTCCATGGCGCTGGGCCTGGCGGAGGTGGTGGGCGCCACGGACCTCTACATCGGCGTCAACGCGGTGGACTACAGCGGCTATCCGGACTGCCGCCCGGAGTTCATCCGCTCCTTCGAGACCATGGCCCAACTGGCCACCAAGGCGGGCGTGGAGGGTGCGACCTTCAAGGTGCACGCGCCGCTCTCCGGTCTCACCAAGGCGCAGATCATCCAGGCCGGAGTGAAGCTGGGCGTGGACTACGGGATGACGCACTCCTGCTACGACCCGGACGCCCAGGGCCGGGCGTGTGGCCGCTGCGACAGCTGCCTCCTGCGCGCCAAGGGCTTCCAGGAAGCGGGCGTGCCGGACCCCACCGTGTACACGGACGGGGTGCGCTGATGCGCGCCGCGGCGGGCCTCACGCTGACCCTGGCGCTGCTCGGAGGCGCACCGAAGGCCGCGCCGAAGGTGGAGCTGGTGGACGCGACCACCGTCATCCCGGACCTGGTGCTGGACCTGCGCTACGCGACGAAGGACAACTTCCTCAAGCGGCAGGTGTACCCGGACGGTGCGCGGTGTCTGTTGTTGCCGGACTCGGTGAAGCGCCTGACGCAGGCCGCGGACGCGCTGCGTCCCCAGGGCTACCGGCTGAAGGTGTACGACTGCTACCGGCCGCGCGCGGTGCAGTACGAGATGTGGAAGATCCTCCCGAAGCCCGGCTACGTGGCGGACCCGCGCAAGGGCTCCAACCACAACCGGGGCGGGGCGGTGGACCTGACCCTGGTGACGAAGGACGGGGCGGAGGTGGAGATGCCCACCCCCTTCGACGACTTCACCCCCGCGGCGCACCACGGCTACACCGGTGGCACCCCCGCCTCACGCGAACACCGCGAGGTGCTGCGCAAGGCCATGGAGGGCGCCGGCTTCCAGCGCAACCGGATGGAGTGGTGGCACTACGACCTGCCCGGCGCTACGAAATTGCCGGTGCTGGACGTGCCCTTCACCCCGGCGGGGTGACGCCTGGCCGCCTGCTGGCCTTGTAGTTTCGCGCGTTTGCATCATGGACTGCGCGTATGTGGGCGCGCGCGGGGAGTGCCTGCTATTCCTGGCGTCCCATGAGTCAAACGCTCTCGGTCGGCCTGGAAAACACGCTCATTTCTCCGTCCTCCGGGGCGCAGCTGGCGCCTACGCTCGCGCCTGGGGGTTCCACGACCCAGCGCCGCAACACGGTGCTGCCCCGGGTGGAGTGGAAGGGCCAGCAGCCCAGCGTGGTGCCGCTGCAGCGCGAGCGCTTCGAGGAAGTGCGTCCCCTGGGGCAGGGCGGCATGGGCGAGGTGGTGCTCATCCGCGACCACGACATCGAGCGGGAGGTCGCGCTCAAGCGGCTCCCTCCGGGCGCGGACCTGGACCGCGTGCTGCGCTTCGTGGAGGAGATCCGCACGGTGGGCATGCTGGACCACCCGAACATCGCGCCCGTGCACGACGTGGGCGTGGATGAGCAGGGCCGGTACTACTTCCTGATGAAGCACCTGAAGGGCGAGACGCTGGAGTCCATCATCGCCCGGCTGCGCCACTCGGAGCTGGACGCGCTGGTGCGCTATCCGTTCCAGGTGCGGGTGCAGATCTTCCTGGGCGTGCTGCACGCGGTGTCGTACGCGCACGGCAAGGGCTTCATCCACCGCGACATCAAGCCCGCGAACATCATGGTGGGCCCCTTCGGCGAGGTGACGGTGCTGGACTGGGGCCTCGCGCGCCGCGTGGGTGCGGCCTCCGACAGGGCCCTGCCGGCTGGCACGCCGACGGACCTGCACTCGGCCCGGCCGCTGCACACGGAGCTGGGCTCCGTGGTGGGCACGCCGCTCTACATGTCCCCGGAGCAGGCGCGCGGCGAGCACGACACGATGGACGCGCGCAGCGACGTCTACAGCCTGTCGGTCCTCTTCCACGAGCTCTTGTCGCTGTCGCACTACCTGGACGGCATCCAGTCGGTGCCGGACATCATGACGGCGGTGCAGACGCGCACGCTGGACATGGGGTCCATGCACAAGAACAGCGCGCAGGGCCCGGTGCCCGCGGAGCTGATGTGGTTCGTGAAGAAGGGGATGAGCAAGGACCCCAAGGAGCGCTTCGAGTCCGTGGACGACATGGTGGCGCAGCTGCAGGCCGCGCTGGAGGGCCGCATCCATGTGCACTGCCAGCGCACGATGCTGAAGAAGACCCTGCACAAGGGCCTGCGCGCCGCGGACCGCAACCCCATGGCCCTCACGGCCGCGGGCTTGGTGGGCGCGGGCCTGGTCATCGCGTCGGCGGTGAACCTGGGCATGTCGCTGTTCGGCGCGATGCTGCACTGAGTTGAAGGCAGGCTCGTAACTTCCGGGCGCGTCCGGGGTTGAATGCATCACCATGCGCGCCCTCCCTGTCTGGCCCCTGGTGGCCGTGTGCCTGTCGTGTGCGTCACGGTCGCAGGTCACGGCACCTGAAGCGCCTGCGCCCTTCGACGAGGCGCGCGCGGTGCACGTGCTGCAACGGCTGGCGTACGGCCCCTCGGCGAGCGACCTGTCGGAGATGAAGCGGCTGGGCGTGGAAGGGTGGGTGGATGCCCAGCTCCAGCCCGCGTCTGGTGATGCGCTGCCACCCGGGTTGAGCGCGAAGCTCCAGGCGTTCCCCACGCTGGGCCTGTCGATGGCGCAACTCGTGGAGGACTACCCGAGGCCGCCCCCGGAGATGCCACGCGAGGAGAAGCGCGAGCGAGGCCCGGCGCGCGTCGTCTTCGAGCGTTCCTCCGCGAGGGTGCTGCGAGCCGTGGAGAGTCCGCGCCAGTTGGAGGAGGTGCTGGTGGACTTCTGGTTCAACCACTTCAACGTCTCCGAGGACAAAGGCGCGGTGAAGTGGCTGGCCACGTCCTACGAGCGCGACGCCATCCGGCCGCACGTCTTCGGCACGTTCCGGGAGCTGCTGGGCGCGACGGCGCACCACCCGGCGATGCTCTTCTACCTGGACAACTGGCGCAGCACGCGTGAGGGCCTGAGCCAGGAGGAGCTGCGCCACCCGCGCCGCTTCCGCCGTCAGGCCGCGATGATGGAGGACGCGGAGGACGAAGAAGAGGCGAAGCCGAAGCTGGGCCTCAACGAGAACTACGCGCGCGAGCTGCTGGAGTTGCACACGCTGGGCGTGGACGGAGGCTACACGCAGGACGACGTGCGCGAGGTCGCGCGCTGCTTCACGGGCTGGAGCATCCGCCAACCGAGGAAGGACCCAGGCTTCATCTTCCGCAAGGTGGCGCACGACGCGGAGTCGAAGGTGGTGCTGGGCCAGGTGATTCCAGCGGGAGGCGGGGAGAAGGACGGGGAGCGGGTGCTGGACCTGCTGGCGAGTCATCCCGCGACAGCGCGTCACGTGGCGCGGAAGCTCGCGCAACGCTTCGTCGCGGATGAGCCCTCACCGGAGTTGGTGGAGCGCGTGGCGAGGGTGTTCCTCGATACGAAGGGAGACCTGCGCGCGGTGTATCGAGCGCTGTTCCAGTCGCCGGAGTTCCAGTCGCCGCAGGCGCGGGCCGCGAAGGTGAAGACGCCGTTCGAATACGTGGTGTCCGCGCTGCGAGCGACGAACGCACAGGTGGAGGTGACGCCCCGCCTGCTGCGTCATCTGGCCCTGATGGGAGAGCCGCTCTACCGGGCCCCCGCGCCCACGGGGTTCCCGGAGGTGGCGGAGCCCTGGGTGAACAGTGGAGCGCTGGTGGCGAGGCTCAACTTCGGTCTGGACCTGGTGGGAGGCCGGCTGCCCGGAGCGCGTGTGTCATTGGACGCGTTCGCGCCGAAGCAGGCGCCCTCCGCTGTTGAGTGGGTGGACGGCCTGGGACAGACGCTGCTGGGCGCGAAGCCATCGGAGGAGACAAGGGCGACCATCCTCGCGGCGCTGGCGGAGAAGCGAGAAGCCGCGAGCGCCGTGGATGAAGCGCCACCCGTGGACGTGCCTCTCATCGCGGGGCTGCTGCTCGGCTCGCCGGAGTTCCAGAAACAATGACGACACGACTCTCCCGCAGGCAGCTCCTTCAAGCCCTGGGCATGACGGGCGCGGGCCTCGTGCTGGCGCCGTCCTTCCTGTCCCGCGCCTGGGCCGCGAGTCCTGGTGATGCGCCCACCCGTCGCGCACTGGTGACGGTGTTCCTGCGAGGTGGCGCGGACGGCCTGTCGCTGGTTCCACCCGTTGAAGACGACGCCTATCAGCGCGCACGGCCCACGCTCGCGCTCAAGTTCCAGGGCGAGCACGCCGCACTGAAGCTCACGGGCCCCTTCGGTCTGCACCCCTCGCTCGGCGCCCTGATGCCCCTGTGGTCGGAAGGGAAGCTCGCGGTGCTCCCCGGCGTGGGGCTTCCCGTCACGCCACGTTCGCACTTCGACGCGCAGGACTTCCTGGAGTCCGGCACGCCGGGACGCAAGTCCACCGCGGACGGCTGGCTCAACCGCGCGCTCCTGGACGCGAAGGACGACTCACCCCTGCGCGCAGTGGCCCTGCAACCCACGTTGCCGCGAGCCCTCTACGGCAACGCGGGGGCCCTCGCGATGGGGCGGTTGGAGGACTTCCGGCTGCGCACCGGACGCCAGCATGGCGACGCGCGCCAGGGCTTCTCCGCGCTCTACTCCGGCGCGGTGGATCAAGCGCTGAAGGGCGCGGGCGCGGACGCCTTCGAGGCCCTGTCGAAGCTGGACGGAGCCCGCCTCGCGAAGCTGCCCGTTACTCCCGGCGTGACGTACCCGGGGACGCCGCTGGCCCGCCGTCTCCAGGACATCGCGCGTCTCATCAAGGGCGACGTAGGGCTGGAGGTCGCCGCGACGGAGATGGGCGGTTGGGACACGCACGTCGCCCAGGGAGTCACCCAGGGCGCGTTCGCGAGGCGCTGCGAGGAGTTGGGCAACGCGCTGGCCGCGTTCGCGGCGGACCTGGGCCCGAAGCTCGACACCGTGACGGTGCTGGTGATGACGGAGTTCGGCCGCACCGTGAAGGAGAACGGCAATCAGGGCACCGACCACGGCGTGGGCGGCGTGATGGTCGCGCTCGGCGGCGGCGTGAAAGGCGGCGTGCACGGTCGCTTCGAATCCCTCACGGTGGATCGCCTCCAGGACGGCCGGGACGTGCCCTCCTGGACCGACGTCCGCGCCCCCCTGTCCGAGGCCCTCCGCGCCTGCCGCCCCAGCGTGGCCCTGGCGAAGGTGTTCCCCGGCTACCGGGAGGACCGGGTCCTCGGGATGTTCACCTGAACCGTGTCGCCCCGGACGCGCACGGTGTGATGGACTGGCGGCGTGCAACGCTTCCGCCGCCTCCTCATGGCCTTCGTCCTCGTCACTGGCATGCTGTACCTCGCGCTGTGCGCCCTTGCCTTCGCCGCGCAGCGCTCCCTCATCTACCCCGCGCCCCACACGGAGCCCGCGAACCTGCGCGACCAGCCGGGCTTCGGCGTGGTGCCGCTGGCCTCAGGCCTCAACGTGGACCGCTTCTATCTGCCCGCGCCTCCGGGAGCCCGCACCGTGGTGCACTTCCACGGCAACGGCGAGCAGCTCCTGTGGCAGCAGGGCCTGGGCCAGGCGCTTGGGGACGTGGGGTTGGGCTTCCTCGCGGTCGAGTACCCCGGCTACGGCGCGTCGCCGGGCAGTCCGTCCGAGGCGGGCCTGTACGCGTCCGCGGAGGCCGCGCTCCAGTTCCTTCGTGAGCAGGGCGTGAAGCCGGAGGACATCGTGCTCAGCGGACGCAGCCTGGGCACCGGCGTCGCCGTGGAGATGGCCCGGCGCGGATACGGTGCACGCATGGTGCTGGTGTCCCCGTACACGTCCATGGTCGCCATGGGCCAGCGCACCATCCCCTTCCTGCCCGTGTCGCTGCTGATGCGCGACCGCTACCAGTCGCTCGACAAGGCCAAGGACATCCCCATCCCCGTCCTCATCATCCATGGCGAGCAGGACGAAGTGGTCCCCGTGGACATGGGCCGCACGCTGGGCCAGCGCTTCCCGCACGCCCTCGTGGTGACCGTGCCAGGCGCGGGCCACAACGACGTGCTGGAGCGGGAGGGTCAGCAGGATCTCGCGCGGCTGGCCAGGTTCGCGCTCGACGGCAGCTGAGCGGCCCGGCAGGACGCATGACGTCCTGCGTTGCGTTCCCTTGCGCCTACCGGTGAGCGCCGGATTATGCTCGGTGTCATCAACGCGATGTTTCATCGCGTCCTCAAGCTCCCCCGAGGGATGGATGAGCATCGACCCGGCCCCCGCCGCGACCCTGTCCGAAGCGGCCCGTGAAATCGTCGAAGTGGGCCGCTTCCTCAGCGTGCGCAACTTCGTGCCCGCCACCAGCGGCAACTTCTCCCGCAGGCTGGATGCCCGCACCGCCGCCGTCACCCGCTCCGGCGTGGACAAGGGCGAGCTGGTGGAGGCGGACATCCTGGTCGCGGACATCCACGCGCCGCCGCCCAAGGGCTCGTCCGCGGAGACGCCCCTTCACCTGCAGCTGTACAGAGACCGGCCGGAGGCGCAGGCCGTGCTGCACACGCACTCCGTGGTGGCCGCGCTCCTGTCGAACCTGCGACTGCCGGAGGGCGAGCTGGTGCTCCAGGACTTCGAGCTGCTCAAGGCCCTGGGCGACACGCGCACGCACGAGGCGGCGGTGTCCATCCCCATCTTCCCCAACGACCAGGACATCCCCCGGCTCGCGGACAAGGTGACCGCGATGCTCGCGAAACGCACGGACCTGGTCGCGTATCTCATCGCCGGCCACGGGCTTTACACCTGGGGCCGGAGCATGGCCGAGGCCCGCCGCCACGTCGTGGCGCTGGAACACCTGCTGACGTACGAACTCGAGAAGATGAAGGTGCGGCGATGAGCAAGCTGATTGTCTACAACGACCACCAGCCGGAGGCGCCGCTGGGCGTCTTCACCGAACCCGAGGACATCCGTCGCGAGCTGAAGCCCGCGGGCGTGCGCTTCGAGCGCGTGGACGCGTCCGTGGACCTGCCGGACGGCGCGGGCCAGGAAGAGGTCCTCGCGGCCTACAAGCACGTGGTGGACGCGGAGATGAAGGCCCACGGCTACAACACCGTGGACGTGGCGCGCATCAAGCCGGACGCCCCCAACGTGGAGGCCGCCCGCGCGAAGTTCCTCTCCGAGCACGCCCACACGGAGGACGAGTCGCGCATCATGGTGGAGGGCAGCGGCTGCTTCTACCTGCACGCGGGCGACAAGGTCTTCCAGGTGGAGTGCACGCGAGGTGACCTCATCAGCGTGCCGGAAGGCATGAAGCACTGGTTCGACATGGGCGCCGCGCCCCGGTTCGCCGCCATCCGCTTCTTCATCCGCCCGGACGGCTGGGTAGGCCACTTCACCGGCGAGACCATCGCCGAGCGCTTCCCGAAGTACGCGCCGTGAGTGCCCCCAAGGCGGTCGTCACGGACATCGAAGGCACCACCAGCTCCATCGCCTTCGTGAAGGACGTCCTCTTCCCCTTCGCCCGGAAGCATCTGGCGGAGTACATCGCCACGCACGGGCAGCAGGCCGCCGTGCGCCAGTGCCTGTCCGACGCCCGCACGCTCGCGGGCGAGCCCGGCCTGGACGAGGTGGGCACCGTCGCCCTGCTCCAGCGCTGGCTGGACGAGGACCGCAAGGCCACGCCGCTCAAGACGCTCCAGGGGCTCATCTGGGCGGATGGCTACGCGCGCGGCGAGATTAAAGGCCACGTCCACGCGGACGCGGCCCGGGCCCTGCGCGAATGGCACGCGAAGGGGATGCGCCTGTATGTCTATTCCTCCGGCAGCATCGCCGCGCAGAAGCTCATCTTCGGCTACAGCGTGGAGGGGGACCTGACGCCGGTGTTCTCCGGCTACTTCGACACCACCACCGGGCCCAAGGTGGAGGCGGCGTCGTACACACAGATCGCCCAGTCGCTGGGGCTTGCGCCCGGCGACATCCTGTTCCTCTCCGACAACACGGCGGAGCTGGACGCGGCGAAGCAGGCGGGCTTCCGCACCGCGGCGCTGGACCGGGGCGAGGTGGCCCTGCCGCCGGGCCACGGGCACCCGGTGTTCCACGACTTCACGTCGCTCGACCCGTTCGCGCACGTGTCTTGAATTGATTCCTCATCCCGAGCTTTCCCGGAGCGGAGCCCCCCCATGTCGAGTTCCAACAAGCCCGTGCTGGGCATCATCGGCGGCAGCGGCCTGTATCAGATTGATGGCCTGACGGATGTCTCGTGGCGCCGGGTGTCGTCGCCGTTCGGTGAGACGTCGGACGAGTTCTGCTTCGGGCGCATCGGCGACCAGCCGGTGGTGTTCCTGCCGCGCCACGGTCGCGGGCACAAGATTCCGCCGTCGGAGCTGAACTTCCGCGCGAACATCGACGCGCTCAAGCGCAGCGGCGTGACGGACATCCTCTCCGTCTCCGCGGTGGGCAGCCTGCGGGAGGATTTGCCGCCGGGCACCTTCGTGGTGGTGGACCAGTTCGTGGACCGCACCTTCGCGCGCGTGAAGAGCTTCTTCTCGCAGGGGCTGGTGGCGCACGTGTCCATGGCGAAGCCCACGTGCTCGCGCCTGGGTGACGCGGTGATGGCCGCGTGCGAGGGCCTGGACATCAAGGTCGTGCGCGGCGGCACGTACCTGGTGATGGAGGGCCCGCAGTTCTCCACGCTGGCGGAGAGCAAGATGTACCGGCAGTGGGGCTGCGATGTGATTGGCATGACCAACATGCCGGAGGCCAAGCTCGCCCGTGAGGCGGAGATCTGCTACGCGAGCGTGTCGATGGTCACGGATTTCGACTGCTGGCATCCGGACCACGACGCGGTGACGGTGGACCAGGTGATCGCGGTGCTGCTGGGCAACGCGGGCAAGGCGCGCGGGGTGGTGAAGAACATCGCGCCGCTCGTGAGCCAGCACTCCACCCCGTGCCACGCCGGCTGCCAGACGGCGCTGGAGCACGCCATCATGACGTCGCCCGACGCGCGCGACCCGGCCATGGTGGAGAAGCTCTCCGCGGTGGCGGGCCGCGTCCTCAAGCGCTGAACGGCCGAACAAGGAAGACACGGCGATGAAAGTCCAAGGCGTTCCGATGCGCTCCATCTGGGTCGAGTCCGACGGCTGGAGCGTCGGCGTCATCGACCAGACGCGCCTGCCGCACGCGTTCGTGAAGGTGAAGCTGTCCACGGCGGACGAAGCGGGCCACGCCATCCGCAGCATGCTGGTGCGCGGCGCGCCGCTCATCGGCGCCACGGCGGCGTATGGCGTGTGTCTGGCCATGCGCCAGGACGCGTCCGACGGCGCGCTGGAGAAGGCGCTGACCATGCTCCGGGCCACGCGGCCCACGGCGGTGAACCTGCACTGGGCGCTGGATGGGATGCGCCAGGTGCTCGCACCGCTGAAGCCGTCCGAGCGCGTGGAGGCCGCGTACCGGCACGCGGCGGCGCTGTGCGACGAGGACGTGGCCATCAACCGCGCCATCGGCGAGCACGCGCTGAAGCTGTTCCAGGAGGCGTGGGACAAGAAGGGCCGCAAGGGACGGCTCAACGTGCTCACGCACTGCAACGCCGGCTGGCTGGCCACGGTGGACTGGGGCACGGCGCTGGCGCCCATGTACCTGGCGCACGACGCGGGCATCCCCCTGCATGTCTGGGTGGACGAGACGCGCCCGCGCAACCAGGGCGCGGTGCTGACGGCGTGGGAGCTGGGACAGCACGGCGTCCCGCACACGGTCATCGCGGACAACGTCGGTGGGCACCTGATGCAGCACGGGGAAGTGGACCTGTGCATCGTCGGCACGGACCGCACGACCGCGCGCGGGGACGTGGCGAACAAGATTGGCACGTACCTGAAGGCGCTGGCCGCGAAGGACAACGGCGTGCCGTTCTACGTGGCGCTGCCGTCGCCCACCATCGACTGGACCATCCAGGACGGCGTGAAGGAGATCCCCATCGAGCAGCGTGACGGCACGGAGCTCAGTGACGTCACGGGCCGGCTGCCTTCGGGAGACATCGCCACGGTGAGGATTACGCCTCCGGGGAGCCCCGCCGCGAACTACGCGTTCGACGTGACGCCCGCGCGGCTGGTGACGGCGCTCGTCACGGAGCGCGGCGTGTGTCCCGCGACGGAGGAGGGGATGCTGTCCCTCTTCCCGGAGCGGCGCGCTCAGCGGAGCCCCGCGAAGTGAGCGGGGCGGGGGGCCACCAGGCACTGCGCGAGGCGATGGTGGCCACCTCGCGGCGGATGAACACCTCCGGGCTGAACCAGGGCACGTCCGGCAACCTGAGCCAGCGGGTGGAGGGCGGCTTCCTCCTCACGCCGTCCGGGATGAACTACGAGACGATGACGCCGGAGGACCTGGTCCTCATGCGCTTCGACGGCTCGCACGAGGGCCACCGCAAGCCGTCCACCGAGTGGCAGCTGCACCGGGACATCTTCCAGGCGCGGCCGGAGGTGGGCGCGGTGCTGCACACGCACAGCATGTTCAGCACCACGCTGGCCTGCCTGCGCCGGGGCATCCCCGCCTTCCACTACATGGTGTCCGCGGCGGGCGGCACGGACATCCGGTGCGCCGAGTACGCCACCTTCGGCACGCCGGAGCTGGCGAGGCACATGATGGTGGCCCTGGTGGGCCGCAAGGCGTGTCTGCTGGCCAACCACGGCATGGTCGCCGTGGGCATGGACCTGGCCGCGGCCTGGAAGCTGGCGGTGGAGGTGGAGACGCTGGCGGCCATGTATTGGCGCGCGCTCCAACTGGGCGAGCCCGTGGTGCTGGACGACGCGGAAATGGAGCGCGTGTTCCAGCAATTCCGGGGGTATGGCCAGTAGGCGTCGCTCCGCGCACATGTTCCTGCATGATTCTTGGGGTCCCTGCCTCTAAGTCGGACAGGGGGGAGGCGGCTGGGTCAGCCTCGGTCTCCAGGAGGAGTCGGCATGCGGTGGGTTCTCGGGTGCATGGTGATGATGGCACTGGGGTGTGCCTCGCTCATGCCGGTGGGGCGGGAACCCTCGGATCCGCGGCTGAAGGACGCGCTCCAGGCCTACGAGCAGTCCGCGACGCTCTACGAGGAGGGTCGGTACGCGGAGGCCGTGGCGCCCGGTGAGCACGCCCTGGCGCTGCGGGAGGCCGTGCTCGGGGGCGCGCATCCGGACGTGGCCTACTGCCTGAGCCTGCTGGGGGAGGTGTACCGCCTCCAGGGAGACTTCGCCCGGGCGGGCGTCGTCCACGAGCGCGCGCTGGCCATCCGGGAAGCGGTGGTGAACGACGACGCGGTGAAGGCCGTCACGGTGGCCAGGCTGCTCGGCTTCGCCGCCTCGCCCACCATGGAGACGGACCGGCAGGCCGGGGGCTTCTACGACCATGGGCACGCGATGTCCCGGCGGACGAACAACCTGTTCAGCCTGGACAAGCGTCGCCGCATGGGGGCGTTCGCCAGCCAGGAGGTGACCCTCAGCGAGAACCAGTCCGCCTTCGCCGAGTCCCTCAACAACCTGGCCAACCTCTACCAGCAGCAGGGGCTCTACAGCCGCGCGGAGCCGCTCTACTCGCGCGCGTTGGATTTGCGGGAGACGGTGCTCGGCAAGCACCACCTCACCGTCGCGGACTCGCTCAACAACCTGGCGCTGCTCTACCGGGAGCAGGGGCTGTATGGCCGGGCGGAGCCGCTCTACGTGCGGGCGCTCGCCCTGCGCGAGTCGGCGCTGGGCAAGGAGGATCCGCTGGTCGCGGACTCGCTCGACACGCTGGCCACGCTCTACCAGGACCAGGGGCAGTACGGCCGGGCGGAGCCGCTGGGCCTGCGCGCGCTCTCCATCCGGGAGGAGGCGCTGGGCAAGAAGCATCCGTTGGTCGCGGACTCGCTCAACAACCTGGCCAATCTCTATCAGGACCAGGGGCTGTACGACCGGGCGGAGCCGCTCTACGCGCGGGCGCTGGCCATCCGTGAGGCGGCGACGGACGGCAGCCCTACGGACCTGGCCGCCGCGCTCAACAACCTGGCCACGCTCTACCAGGCGCAGGGGAAGTACAGCCAGGCGGAGCCGCTCTACGCGCGGGCGCTCCGGCTCTGGGAGAAGGCGTTCGGAACGCACCATCCGCACGTGGCGGCGTCGCTCAACAACCTGGCCACGCTGTACCGGAAGCAGGGGAAGTACATCCAGGCGGAGCCGCTCTACGCGCGGGCGCTGGCCATCTGGGAGGAGGTGCTCGGCAAGAAGCATCCGGACGTCGCCGGCTCGCTCAACAACCTGGCCACGCTCTACCGGGACCAGGGGAAGTACAGCCAGGCGGAGCCGCTCTACGAGCGCGCGCTGGCGATTCGTGAAGCCGTGCTGGGCCGGAACCATCCGGACCTCGCGGCGTCGCTCAACAACCTGGCGCTCCTGCGTCTGGCGCAGCACCGCCTGGACGACGCGGTGCCCTTGTTCACGCGCGCCTTCGGTGTCTCCGAGCAGCGCCTGCGTCGCGAGGCGCTCGAGTTCTCCGAGGCGCGGCTGGCCAGCTTCCTCCAGCACCTGCGCGCGGACGAGGAGCAGCTCTACGCGCTCGTGCGAGCGCACCCGGACTCCGCCAACGTCCGGCGTCTGGCATTGAGCGCCGCGCTGCTGCTCAAGGGCCGCTCCGTGGAGGAAACGGCGGACATCTCCCGAGCGGTCTACCGGAGCCTGGGCGCGGAGGAGCGAGGCACCTTCGAGCAGCTGCGCAAGCTGCGAACCCAGCTGGCCAGTCTCTCGCTCCACGGGCCCGGAGCGCTCACGCCGTCCTCCTATCAGCGACAGCTCACGGCGCTGACCGAGCAGGGCGATGCGTTGGAGGCGACGCTCGCCAGCCGTTCCGCGCCGCTGCGCGCGTTGGCCGCGCTGCCCGCGCCGGATGACATCGTCGACCGCGTCGCGGGAGCCCTGCCGGACGATGGTGCCCTCGTGGAGTTCATCACCTACGAGGACCGTCCCCTCGTGTTGGGAAGGGGCACGGCCCAGCTCCGCTGTCTGGCATTGGTGCTGCTGCCCGACGGGAACATCCGCGCGTTGGACCTGGGGCCCGCGGCGCCCATCGAAGCCGCGGCCTCCAGCCTGCGTGACGCGCTGGCCCGCCGGGACGCCGCCTTCGAGGACTCCGCGCACGCGCTCTACCGGCTCGCGTTCCAGCCGCTGCTCCCGCTCTTGGGGAAGGCCCGCCGCCTCTTCCTCTCACCGGATGGTCAGCTGGCGCTGGTGCCCTTCGCGGCGCTGCACGACGGGCGGCGGTACCTGGTGGACAGCTACGACTTCACCTACGTCACCTCCGGGAAGGATCTGCTGCCCCGGCCCCAGCAGCGGAGGCCGGCGTCCTCGGTGGTGGTGCTGGCGGATCCCACGTTCAACACGGGGCTCCAGGCGTCCCCGCTCCCCGCGGGAGGCGCGTCCGTGGTGGCGGAGCGTTCGCCTTCGCTGCGGCGCGAGGACCTGGTGGCGCGTGACTGGGCACCGGTGCCGCTGCCGGGCTCGCGCGAGGAGGCGGAGGCCATCCAGCGCCTGTTCCCGCAGGCGCAGCTGTTCCTGGGACCGAAGGCGACCAAGGAGCGGCTGCTGCACCTGAGCACGCCGGGCATCCTCCACCTGGCGACCCACGGCTTCTTCCTGGAGGACGCCGCCGCGCCCGAGAACGCGCGAGCCGTCGCGACCTTCGGAGCGCTGGGAGAGGATCCGCAGGCCGCGCGCCCGCCGGATCCGCTGCTGCGCTCCGGCCTGTTGCTCGCGGGGGAGACGGAGAAGAGTGCTTCCGACAGCGCGCTGGTGACGGCGCTGGAGCTGGCGGGCCTGGACCTGTGGGGCACGCAGCTGGTGGTCCTGTCCGCGTGCGACACCGGCCGTGGTGCCGTCCGGCGCGGCCAGGGCGTCTACGGCCTGCGCCGGGCCTTCCTGGTGGCGGGCGCGGAGACGGTGGTGATGAGCCTCTGGAAGGTGGACGACGCGACGACGCGCACGTTGATGGAGACCTACTATCGCCACCTGCTCGGCGGCGAGGGCCTGGCCACGGCGCTGCGTGAAGCGATGCGGGAGCTGCGCAGGGCGCAGCCCCATCCGCACTACTGGGCGCCCTTCATCGCCATGGGGCGGGATACGCCGCTGCGGCTGCTCGACCATCGAGTGCAGTAGTTGCTGTAGCCGATCCAGGACTCCGGGCCGTAGGCGAAGCGTAGGGTCAGGCCCTGGATGCTTCCAAGGTCACTGATTAAAGCGATGGCTTCAGCGTCGGATTCGAAGCGGAGGCCGAGCATTGATCGCCACCGGTACATCAAGCAGGCAACCTGGCTTCAGAGCTGGCGCGGCGGTCAATCATCGTCCATATTCTGGGAGACCGCTGAGTTACACGGGCGTGGACCCGATGGCGGTGCCTAGGAGCGACAGCCACCATGGATTACGACACGCTCAAGCTGGAGATACAGAAGGTCGCTCGGGCGAAGGGGCCTGGCTCCGCGTTGTCGCGCGAGCAGCTCATTGACTGGGCCTATGGCACCTGCGTCATCGAGAACAAGGATGTCACTCGTGAGATGGCCGAGAAGGCCGTGGATGCTCGGCTCGGCCTGGCCTCGAAGGGTTAGGCGATGAGTGGTGGTGCTTTGCTCTGCTCTCAAGGGGAAAAAGCTCCACGAGAGGCAGACAACGCCGTAAAGCAGCTGGAGTACTTGCAGTACCTGGTCGTGACACTGGGGGCGCGAGAGATTCGTGAGCCGCATGTTCGCGAGCTTCAGTCACTCGCTGTGGAAGGTATCTATCCCTGCGGCGGTCGCTACCGTGATGCGAAGTTTGGGATCGAAATCTCGCAGAGTGAGCATGTTCCTCCCGACGCTTCGCTCGTGAAGCCGTTGATCCAGCAGATGCTCGAGTGGTGCAACAATCCGCAATACGATGCCCTTGAGCGTGCTGCTTTTGTCCTCTGGCGCTTCAACTGGATTCACCCATTCGCTGGTGGAAATGGCCGCACGGCACGCGCGCTCTCCTATCTGGTTCTCTGCATGGATTTCGGAGAGATGCTGCCCGGGACTCGGACGATTCCGGGTCTTATCGCCAAGAATCGGATGGGCTACATCGACGCACTTCAAGCGGTGGATGCTTCTGTGCGCGCTGTCACGAGAATCGCCGATGGTGGCACCCTGACACTGCCCGCGGACAATGCCTTCATCCGGCCCATGGCGCGCTATCTGGGTGACCTCGCTGTTGCTCAAGTTCGATCGGCGGGAGTCTCAAGCTAGGCCTCGTCTCCGGTTACACGGAGGAGCATGCGTGCCCTCCGCCACCCACGAAGATTTCAAGCGCTGCGCAGCGTGAGCAGCGTCACCTCGGGAGGGACGCCGATGCGGAAGGGGAGCCAGTGCCCCGTGCCGCCGGAGACGTAGAGGTGGCTGTCCTTGAAGCGGTAGCGGCCCAGCATGTGCTTGAAGGCGAAGCCGAACAGGGGAATCCCCAAGAATGCCACCTGTCCGCCGTGGGTGTGGCCCGCGAGCGTGAGGCGGGCGCCGCGCTCGGCGGCGTAGGGGAAGAAGTCCGGGTGGTGGGAGAGGCAGAGCACCACGTCGTCCGGGTTCCCGTCCTTGAAGGCCGTCTCCGCGGAGCGCTGCCAGCGGCGGTCTTTCCCGGTGCGGCTGGCGCCGGACATGGGGAAGTCCACGCCCACCACGCGCACGCGCTGGCCGTCGTGCTCCAGCACGTGGGCTTCATCCACCAGCAGCCGGACCGGCGCGCCACGCTGGGCCAACTGCTCATAGCCGCCCAGGACTTCATCGAGCCCGCGCCAGTGCTCATGGTTGCCGAGCACCGCGAGCATGCCGTGGCGGGCCGTCGTGGAGGCGAGGGCGGCCATCGTCTCGTCGACCTGGTTCACGTCGTCGATGAGGTCACCGGTCATCACCTGGAGGTCCACGCCCGCCGTGTTCATCACCTCCACGGCGCCGCGCAGGTACTCAGGGGAGATGAAGGGGCCCACGTGCACGTCGGTGATCTGCCCGATGCGGAAGCCGTCGAGCGCGGCAGGGAGGCCGCGCAGCTTCACCTCCACCTCGCGAACGGTGAAGCCCAGGCTGCCACCCACGACGCCCACGCCACTGGCACCGATGGCGAGGACGGGCATGGCCTGACCGGCCTTCACGAGGAGGCTTCGGCGCTCCAGGTCCACGCCCGGAGGCGCGGCTTGCCGCTTCCGTTCGGCGCGCAGCTTGAGGATGAGGAACGGCGGGCCCATCAGCATCACCAGCAGCGCCGCGATGCTCCACACGACGGCGAACAGCTTCACCGGCACGAGCAACGGAGGCGTGTGGTGCAGGCCGTAGCCCGTGACAGCGGGCACCGTCCACGCAGCGAACGCGAAGACAGAGAGGCCCAGCAGCACGCCATGGCGCCAGCCTCGGGTGACGGCGGGCAACAGCCTGCGCAGCACGAGGTACGCGCCCAGGTAGACGAACAGCAGGACCAACAGCCTTCCCATGGTGTGCGCGCTCTCGGTGTGAGGAACCCCGAGGATAACGGCTCGCCTGACAGCGCGCTGTGCCCCGTGACCGGGCTGCTCGCCTCCTGGGCTCCACGGGAGTGAACGTGGAATAACAGGAAAATGAGAAGAATCTCCGGGGCCGGCGTTCGCGTCGGGTGGCTGTGGCTGGTGATGCTGCTGGGGTGTGCATCCGCACCCGGGCCCTCACCAGCGGAGGAGTCGTCGCGGGAGTGCGAAGCCAGCGACGAGGACCAGTGCCTCACGCAAGTCTGCGAGGACGACGTCTGCGCGCTGTTCCGGTGCGAGGACCTGGCACCAAAGCGCATCGTGCGGACGCGAGGGGCCACGCCAGTGGCGCCCATCTTCGTGGCGCCGGGAAGCGGACCGCAGCGAACGTGGGGAAGTGCCCAGGGGCTACCGCGAGACGCGGTGCCCGTCATGGTGTTCCGCTGGCATCCCCGAGAGAAGCTCCCCAGCGAGCTTCGCCGCGAGAAGGCGCGACAGGAGTGGGCGAAGCGGCCGAAGGAGCGGCACCACATCTTCCCGCAGGCGTTCAAGGACGAGTTCGTGCGGAAGGGCATCGACATTCACCAGTACGTGATAGCGATCGACGCGGAGCTGCATGCCCGGATCCATAAGGGAGAGCGAGGGGCGCCATGGAATGCAGACTGGCGTATCTTCATCAACCGGCAGGAGGACACTGCACCCATGTCCGTCTACTTTGAGCATGCCTCCTGGATGATCCAGAAGTACGGACTCTTCGGCTTGACGATGACGTACTGGCAGCAAGTGGATCTTGCCCCTGTATCCGTCGAGGACTGATTCATGCGCTACTTCTCGGTGGACAGCCTGAACTTCGACGAGTCAGGCATGTGGAGCGGGGAGTATCGGGCACGCCATCGGTGGCATCTGCCGGGCGTCGAGTGCCCCCGTTGCGGAACCTGGTCGGGGAGTGGGGCATATCCTTCCGTGGACCTCTCAAGCCTCTCAGAGCCCGCACTCGATGAAGTCCGAGGCCCCACGAACTTCGAGGAGTACATGCGACTGGTGGCACTGGTGCGGCCGCTTCTGCCTGCAGACGTTCCAGTGAAGGGAGGAACGTCTTTCGGTCCCATGCGCGGGACGGCGCAAGGCAGGTTCGGCCCGGTGACTTGCTACCCTCCTTGGGAGCTGGTCCTCCGGGAGGACGTGGTCGAACTGCTCAAGTCCAAAGGGCTGCAAGGCATCATCGCGGTCCGGATGGAGCTCCGGTCGCGTCGGAGCACCATGCCCGCGCTCTATGAAGTGGAAGCACGGCCCCTGGCGAAGCTGCATCCCGACTGCATCGGCGAATTCAAGACGCCCCCATGCTCGGTATGTGGTCGGCCCGAGTCGTACTCCCTGCCACCAAAGCGCTGGTTGTTGCGCTCCGCCGTTCCAGAAGGACTCGACGTCTTCGGTATCGCGGGGGCCCGCCTGCGCGTCGTCAGCGAACGCTTCGTCGAAACCGTGCAGCGCCTGGGTCCCAGCGACGTGCACTACCAGGAACTGCCCGTCGGCTGAGCCGCCGTCACATCCCTCGCCCTGGGCTCGCGAGCCGCAGGTGCGAGTGCACCGTCTCGCCCCCTGGGCTTCCAGCTGAAGAGCGTCGAGTGAGAGCGAAAGTAGTAGAGGGGCGAGGACCGGAGGCGGAATGCGCGCGTGGTTGTGGCTTTGGGTTGTCTTGCTGGCGGGGTGTGCATCGGCACCGGTATCTTCGCCCCAAGAGGCATGGGCGAGAGCAGAGGAGTCGCGGGAGTGCGAAGCCAGCGACGAGGACCCGTGCCTCACGCACGTCTGCGAGGACGACGTCTGCTCGCTGTTCCGGTGCGAGGACCTGGCACCAAAGCGCATCGTGCGGACGCGAGGGGCCACGCCAGTGGCGCCCATCTTCGTGGCGCCGGGAAGCGGACCGCAGCGAACGTGGGGAAGTGCCCAGGGGCTACCGCGAGACGCGGTGCCCGTCATGGTGTTCCGCTGGCATCCCCGAGAGAAGCTCCCCAGCGAGCTTCGCCGCGAGAAGGCGCGACAGGAGTGGGCGAAGCGGCCGAAGGAGCGGCACCACATCTTCCCGCAGGCGTTCAAGGACGACTTCGCGCGGAAGGACATCGACATCCACCAATACGTGATAGCGATCGACGCGGAAGTGCATGCCCGGATCCACAAAGGCGAACGCGGAGGCCCCTGGAACGCTGATTGGTTCGAGTTCCTCAGCACACGAGGCAGGCGGGCCGATAGCCCGACGTACTTCGAGCACGCTGGGTGGATGATCCAGAAGTACGGGCTCTTCGGATTGACGATGACCTACTGGCAGAAGGTGGACCTCCTTCCTCTGCCGGTTGAGGACTGATCCGTGCGCTACTTTTCGGTGGAGAGCCTGCGCTTCGACGAGCCGGGCCAATGGAGCGGAGAGTATCGGGCGCGCCACCGGTGGCATCTGCCGGGCGTCGAGTGTCCTCGCTGCGGAACCTGGGTGGGAATGGGGGCATATCCTTCCGTGGACCTTTCGGCCCTCGCTGAGCCCGCATTCGACGAGGTCCGAGGACCCACGAGCTTCGCGGAGTACATGCGACTGGTTGCCCTGGTGCGGCCCCTTCTTCCGACAGGTATCCCTCTGGAGGGAGGGACCTCTTTCGGTCCCATGAGCGGGACCGCGCGCGGAAGGTTCGGCCCGGTGACTTGCTACCCTTCGTGGCGGATGCTCCTTCGCGAAGACGCGGTTGAATTGCTCAAAGCTGAAGGGCTCCAGGGTGTCATCGCAGTCCGGATGGAACTCAAGTCCCGTCGGAGCACGATGCCCGCGCTCCACGAGTTGGAAGCCCGGCCGCTGGCGAAGCTGCACCCTGACTGCATCGGCGAGTTCAAGACACCCCCGTGTCCCGTATGCGGTCGACCCGAAATGTTCGACCTGCCGCCAAAGTGCTGGCTGCTGCGCTCCTCCATCCCGGAAGGGCTCGACGTCTTCGGCCTCGAAGGGGCCAACCCGCGCGTCGTCAGCGAACGCTTCGTCGAAGCCGTGCAGCGCCTGGGCCCCAGTGACGTGCGCTACCAGGAGCTGCCCGCCGAGTAGTCACATCCCTCCACCCGGGCTCGCGAGCCTCAGGTGCGAGTGCCGCGTCTCGGCCCTCTGGGCTTCCAGTTGAAGAACGTGGAGTAAGCGGGCAAGAAGCAGAGGAGCGAGGAGCGGAGGCGGAATGCGCGGGTGGTTGTGGCTTTGGGTTGTCTTGCTGGCGGGGTGTGCATCAGCGCCAGTGTCCTCACCCCAAGAGGCCTGGGCAGAGGCGTCGCGGGAGTGCGAAGCCAGCGACGAGGACCAGTGCCTCACGCACGTCTGCGAGGACGACGTCTGCGCGCTGTTCCGGTGCGAGGACCTGGCACCGAAGCGCATCGTGCGGACGCGAGGGGCCATGCCGGTGGCGCCCATCTTCGTGGCGCCCGGCAGCGGGCCACAGCGGACGTGGGGAAGTGCGCAGGGCCTGCCGGGCGATGCGGTGCCCGTCATGGTCTTCCGCTGGCACCGGCGGGAGAGACTCCCGAGTGAGCTTCGCCGCGAGAAGGCGCGGCAGGAGTGGGCGAGGCGGCCGAAGGAGCGGCACCACATCTTCCCGCAGGCGTTCAAACAGCACTTCACCAACAAGAACATCGAGATCCACAAATACGTCCTGGCCATCGATGCGGAGGTCCACGCGCGCATTCATCGTGGTGAAGCAGGCGCGCCCTGGAACAAGGACTGGAAGCGGTTCATTGACGAAGAGGGGCTCAACGCGAGCGTGGCGCACCACTTCGAGTACGCATCCTGGATGATCCAGAAGTATGAGCTCTTCGGCCTGCCCATGACGTATTGGCAGCAGGTAGACCTCTCACCCGTACCCTTCGAGGACTGAGCCATGCGTTACTTCGAGGTTCGCAGCCTGCCCGACGGTACGGAGCCTCAATGGAGCGGGGAGTATCGAGCCGAGCACCGATGGCATCTGTCGGGCGTTGACTGTCCCAGGTTCGGCCCCTGGGCATGGATGGATGCTTTTCCCTCCGTGGACCTCTCAGCCGTGGAAGAGCCCGTGTTGGCTGAGCCCAAGGGGCCCATGTCCGTCGCGGAATACGATCGGCTGGTAGCGCTCATTCGTCCCTTTGTTCCTTCCGTGCTTCCCATCAGGGCGGGAGGCTCGTTCGGACCCATGATCGGAACCGCACAAGGCCGGTTTGGTCCGGTGACTTGCTACCCTTCATGGGAGCTGGTCCTCCGCGAGGACGCGGTGGAGTTGCTCCAGGCCGAAGGGCTGCGGGGCATCATCGCGGTCCGGATGGAGCTCCGGTCGCGCCGAAGCACCATGCCCGCGCTCTACGAACTGGAAGCCCGGCCACTGGCCCGGCTGCATCCCGACTGCATCGGTGAATGGAAGACGCCCGCGTGTGAACTCTGCGGCAAGCCCGAGTCGTTCTCGTTGCCGCCGAAGCGCTGGCTGCTGCGCTCCTCCATTCCGGAAGGGCTCGACGTCTTCGGCATCGAAGGGGCCAACCCGCGCGTCGTCAGCGAGCGCTTCGTCGAAACCGTGCAGCGCCTTGGGCCCAGCGACGTGCACTACCGCGAGCTTCCCGCCGAGTAGTCACATCCCCCCACCCGGGCTCGCGAGCCGCAGGTGCGAGTGCAGCGTCTCCGCTCGCAGGTACAGGAACTGCGCATCCCCGAAGGCCAGCGCGTCACCGTCCGTGAGCATCCGCTCCTCGCCCTCGCCCAGCTCCGCGGCGTTCAGCCAGGTGCCGTTCATGGACGCCAGGTCCTTCACCGAGCACGTCCCCTGCGTCGCGTGCCAGCGCAGCACCGCGTGATGCTTCGACACGGAGGGGTCGTGCACCATCAGCGTGCACCCCTCCATCCGTCCCACCCGCAGCTCCTGCCCGTCCTGCTCCGGCCCCAGGAAGTGGACCTCCAGCGAGTCGAACGCCTGGAGCATCACCAGCAGCCGGTCCACCAGCCGTGAGCGGTGCGCCATCCCCACCGTGCGCGCTTCCGCCAGGCGCAACGCCACCTGTTGGAACACCGGCTCCGGCGGCTGTTGGATCAGCACCACCGGTCCGGAGGCTTGCAGGAACGCCTGGACGGGCGCGTAGGCGAACGGGCGGAGCTGTTGGACAGAGGGCATCACGCCCACACGTTACCCCCAGCTCCGCCCCGGCGCGAGCCACCGACTCCCAGTGTCAGCTGCCCGGCGGTCCTTCCAGCCACTTCAGGACGCGACAGACGCCTTCATCAGGTGGTCGCCGTAATCCTCCCGCAACTTCATCTTCAGGAACTTCCCCGTCGACGTGCGCGGAATCTGGGTCACGAAGAGGATGTCATCCGGCAGCCACCACTTCGCGAACTGCTTCTCCAGGTGCGCCGTCAGCTCCGCCTTCGTCGCCTCCTGCCCCGACTTGAACACCACCGCCGCCAGCGGCCGCTCGTCCCACTTGGGGTGCCGCCCCGCGAACACCGCCGCCTCCAGCACGGACGGATGCGCCATCAGCGCGTTCTCCAGCGCCACGGAGCTGATCCACTCGCCGCCGGACTTGATGACGTCCTTGCTGCGGTCGGTGATGTGCAGGTAGCCCGCCGGGTCGATGGTCACCACGTCGCCCGTCTTGAACCAGCCATCCTTCGTGAACCGGTCCTTGCCCTCGTCCCCGTAGTAGGACGCCGCCACCATGGGCCCGCGCACCTCCAGCTCGCCCATGGCCTTGCCGTCCCAGGGGAGAATCTCCCCCGTGTCGCTCACGTGGCGCGTCTCCACGAACGGCACGGAGTAGCCCTGCGACGCGTACGCATCCAGCTGCGTCTCCGGCGACGCCGTGTGCAGGTCCCCCTTGAGCCGCGCGAGCGTGCCCACCGGGTTCATCTCCGTCATGCCCCACGCGTGCAGCACGTTCTGCCCGTGGCGCTTGCGGAACCCGTCAATCAGCGCCGGCGGCGCCGCGGAGCCGCCAATCACCATGTGCCGCATCCGGCCCAGGTCCCACTTGCCCGGCTCGCGGTCCAGCTGCGCCAGGATGCCCAGCCAGATGGTGGGCACGCCGCCCGCAACCGTGACCTTCTCGTTCTGCATCAGCTCCAAGAGCGACTGCGGATCCAGGTGCGGCCCGGGCAACACCTGCTTCGCTCCCGTGAGCAGCGCGTCGAACGGCAGGCCCCACGCCGCCGCGTGGAACATGGGCACCACCGCGAGCACCGTGTCGGACTCCCTCAGCCCCAGCACCTCTGGCATGCAGCACACCAGCGAGTGCAACACGATGGAGCGGTGGCTGAAGAGCACGCCCTTCGGGTTGCCCGTCGTGCCGGACGTGTAGCAGAGCATCGCCGCGCTGTTCTCATCCAGGCGCGGGAACTCGAACGTGGGCGACTCCGCCGCGAGCAGCTTCTCGTAGTCCAGCCGCCCCTCTGGCACCGGCCCGTCATCCGGGATGACGATGACGTGCTTGATGCTGCCGGCGGCCTTCTCGAACTTCTCCACCAGCGGCAGGAGCGAGCGGTCCACCACGATGACCGTGTCCTCCGCGTGGCGCGCGATGTAGCCCAGGTCGTTGGGATGCAGCCGCAGGTTGAGCGTGTGCATCACCGCGCCCATCGCCGGCACCCCGAAGTAGACCTCCAGGTGCTGGTGGTGGTTCCAGCTCAGCGACGCCACTCGGTCCCCGGGCTTCACTCCCAGCCGCGTGAGCGCGTTCGCCAATTGGCAGACACGCCGGTGGAAGTCCGCGTACGTGTAGCGGTGCAGGGACTTGTCCGGCCTGCGGCTGACGATCTCCTGCGCGGCGTAATAGGAGCGAGCCCGCTCCAGGAAGTGCGTCAGGGTGAGCGGGAAGTCCATCATGCGACCGGTGAGCATCGGCACCATCCCTTCGGGAGAGGGGGAAGGGCCGGATGCTACCGGATGCGCGGCGTCATGCCTGCCACTCCCGGTGGGGGCAGGCATGGCGCATGACGTCAATGTCAGCCGAAGAAAACCTGCGCGACCTCGAAGAACTCCTTGGGCACGCGCTTGAGCTCGCGGGTGGCTTCGGCCAGGTGTTCGCTGACGATGTCGTTGCCGCGCAGGGCGGCCATCTTGCCGAACTCGCCCCGGGCCACCATGTCGCACGCATGCACGCCGAACCGGGTGGCGAGCACCCGGTCGTGCGCCGTGGGGGCTCCGCCGCGCTGGATGTGGCCCAGCACGGAGACGCGCGTCTCGAAGCCGGTGCGCCGCTCAATCTCCGCCGCGACGATGTTGCCCACGCCGCCCAGGCGCGGACGGCCTGCTTCGTCCAGGGAGCCGGTCGTGACGAGCTGCTCGTTCTGCTCCGCGGACATCTTGATGCGCGTGCCTTCCGCCACCACCACGATGGAGAAGGTGCGCCCGCCCGCGTGACGGCGCTGCAGGTGCTGCGCGACGGCCTCCAGGTCCGCGGGAATCTCCGGGACGAGGATGACGTCCGCGCCGCCCGCGATGCCCGCGTAGGTGGCGATCCACCCGACGTGACGGCCCATCACCTCGCAGACGATGACGCGCTTGTGGGACTCCGCGGTGGAGTGCAGCCGGTCCACGGCCTCCGTCGCGATGGCGACCGCGGTGTCGAAGCCGAACGTGAAGTCCGTGCCGTTGAGGTCGTTGTCGATTGTTTTTGGCACGCCGACGATGCGCAGGCCCTCCTGGGACATGCGCGTGGCGGCGGACAGGGTGCCCTCGCCGCCAATGGCGATGACGGCGTGGATGCCATTGCGCTCCATGGAGCGCTTCACGCGCTCCAGGCCGTTCTCCACCTTGAACGGGTTGACGCGCGAGGTGCCCAGGATGGTGCCACCCCGGTGGAGGATGCCGGAGGTGGTCTCCCGCGTGAGGCGGAAGTGGTTGTCGTCCAGCAGGCCCTTCCATCCATCACGCAGGCCCATCATCTCGAAGCCGTGCTCGCTGGCACGGCGGACAATGGCGCGGATGACCGCATTGAGGCCGGGGCAATCACCCCCGCCGGTGAGCACGGCGACTTTCATGGATCCGGTTCTAGCGCGACCCGGCCTCCGCGCGTGAGGACGGATTGCACGGAGTGCCCGTGGGAAACCTTCCCCGGTCCCCGGGCGTGCGGGGGACCGGGCTTGTCAATCGTCCGCGGAGTTCACGTGTCATTCCCGGAAGCATGTGGCCTTGCCGCGCGGCGCCACGCACCGGGCGGCTGGGGGGCCGGCGACCGGGGCGGGGAGGCCGGCATATGCTGGCCAACACATGAACCTACGGGTGTTCCAGACGGAGCAGGAGGCGGCCACCACCTGCGCGGAGCGGATCGCCGAGGCGGTGCGTCACACGCCGGAGCTGGTGCTGGGGCTCGTCACGGGGCGCTCGCCGCTCAACGTGTACCGGAACCTGGTGGAGCTGGCGGCCCGGGGGGCGCTGGACCTGTCGCGGGCAACGACGTTCAACGTGGACGAGTTCCTGGGACTGCCGCCCGAGGACGCGGGCAGCTTCCGCGCGTACATGGACCGGCACCTGTTCCAGCATGTGAATCTGTCAACGGAGCGGATCCACTTCCTCGACGGGTGCGCGCCGGACGCGGAGGCGGAATGCGCGCGCTATGACGCGGCGCTCACGGCGGCCGGGGGACTGGACCTGCTGCTGTTGGGCGTGGGGCCCAACGGGCACATCGCGTTCAACGAGCCCGGCGAGGTGCTGACGGCGACGTGCCACCGCGCGCGCCTGTCGCGGGAGACGCGCCTGTCTCACGTGATGGCGTTCGGGGATGATCCGTCCAAGGTGCCCATGGCGGCGCTGACGCTGGGCATGGCGGCGGTGCTCCAGGCGCGCAAGGTGGTGGTGCTCGCGTTCGGCGTGAACAAGGCCGCGGCGGTGACAGCGATGGTGCATGGGCCGCTCACGCCCCGGTGGCCCGCGTCGTTCCTCCAGCTCCACCGTGAAGTGGAGCTGTGGCTGGACACGGGCGCGGCCAGCGGCCTGCACGGACGCAAGCTGGAAGCAGCCCGGACCTGACCTGGAAAGGCACGTGCGACCCCGAAAGGCCGGGGGTATGTGTCTTTATTGGCGAACTGCCAATAGTATGCGGCCATGGGTCTTCCAGTGCGAGCCGCGCTGTTGCGGGAAGTGGGTGGTCCCTTCGTCATCGACGAGGTCGAGCTCGATGCGCCTCGGGAGGGCGAGCTGCGCGTGCGGGTGGCGGCGAGCGGCATCTGCCACACCGATCTCACGTACCGGGCGGGCG
This sequence comes from Corallococcus sp. AB032C, assembly GCF_003668935.1. Lineage (NCBI taxonomy): Bacteria > Pseudomonadati > Myxococcota > Myxococcia > Myxococcales > Myxococcaceae > Corallococcus > Corallococcus sp. AB032C. Next base: position 121,808 of record NZ_RAWP01000006.1, read on the forward strand.
CGGGCCGCTTCCCGTTGCCCGCTGTGCTGGGCCACGAAGGCGCGGGTGTGGTGGAGGCGGTGGGGGAGGGCGTGACGGGCTTCCAGCCCGGCGACGCGGTGGTGCTCAGCTACTTCTCGTGCCGTGGCTGCCGCACGTGCGCGGGCGGACACTTTCCGTACTGCGAGCGGGGCTACGCGGGGAACTTCTCCGGCTCGCGGCCGGACGGCTCGTTCCCCATGCGGTGGCGCGGCGAGCCCGTCCGCTCGAGCTTCTTCCACCAGTCGTCGTTCGCCACGCACGTGCTGGCGCATCAGCACAACGCGGTGAAGGTGGACGCCTCGGTGCCGCTCGAGCGGATTGCTCCGCTGGGCTGTGGGTTCCAGACGGGGGCGGGAGCGGTGCTGGAGGCGTTCCGGCTCCAGCGGGGGCAGCAGCTCGCTGTCTTCGGAGCGGGCTCCGTCGGCCTCGCGGCCATCATGGCGGCGCGGGTCGCGGGCGCATCTCGCATCCTCGCGGTGGACCTCAGCGCGGAGCGGCTCGAGCTCGCGCGTGAATTGGGGGCCACGGACACGTTCCTGGCGGACGAGCCTGGGCTCACGAAGACGCTGGTGACGCTCACCCGGGGAGGCGTGGACTTCGCGTTGGAGTGCGTCGGGTCGCCCCAGGTGTTGCGGCAGGCGTTCGACGTGACGCGGCCCCTGGGCACGTGCGGGTTGCTCGGGCTTCCTGGCCGGGACGCGGAGGTCTCGCTCTCCATGACGGCGCTGCTCATGGGGCGGAGGCTGGTGGGCATCCTCGAAGGCAATGTGGATCCGAAGGCCTTCATCCCCAGGCTGGTCGCGCTGAACGCGGAGGGGCGCTTCCCGCTGGAGAAGCTGAGCCGCTCGTATCCCTTCGAAGCCATCAACGACGCGGTCCACGACATGGAGTCGCGCGTGGCGGTCAAACCGGTGCTGCGGATGCCAGGAGGCGGAACGACATGATGTTCGACGAAGCAGTGAAGGCCGGGCGTATCCCTGTGGAGGATGCGCTCGCGTTGTTCGACAGTCTGCCCGCGGTGGACGTCGGGTTCATGCGCGGCACGTGGCAGGGGCGCGAGTTCCAGACGGGACACCCGTTGGACGGACTGCTCGCTTCGACCGGCTGGTACGGCAAGCAGTTCATCGACGCGGAGAGCGTGCACCCGCTGCTGTTCTACACGGAGGACCGCAAGACGGTGTTCCCGGTGGATCCGCGCAAGTGGCCGTCGCCGGAACTCGCGGGGCCCGTGGCGCCGCACCGGGCCGCGGTGGAGACCGGGCAGTTCAAGGCGCGGCTGCGCATGCTGGAGTTCCGGGGGCGGCTCAGCGCGACGATGGTCTACGACGACCGGCCCATCCTCGACGTGTTCCGGAAGGTGGACCGGGACACGCTGCTGGGGCTGATGGATGCGCGGGAGATGCCGCCCTACTTCTTCGTGCTGCGCCGTGAGGCGGAGGCCCCACCCGGGCTTCGACCCTGAAGTCCGTCACCCTGGGGACGGGCCTTCCGCGCGACGGGGGCCTTCACCGCGACCGCCTTGACCACAGCCGGGCGCTTCGCCACGACCGGTGCCTTCGGCCGCGTGTGCTCATAGGCCGCGAGCACCTTGGCGACGTAGAACTCCGTCTCCCCGTTGCGCGGCACGCGCCCGTTCACCGAACCCGGGCCCGCGTTGTACGCGGCCACCGCCAGGCGCACGTCGCGGAACCTGCGCAGCTGTTCGGCCAGGTAGCGCCCGCTCGCGTCGACGGATGGCGCCGGGTCGAAGGGGTCCTCCACCCGCATCAGCGCCGCCGTGTCCGGCATGAGCTGCCCGGGCCCCATGGCCCCCGCGGGCGAGATGCGGTGCACCCGCGTCTCCGACTCCACCTGGATGAGCGCCTTCAAGAGCCCCGGCGGAATCCCGTGGCGGCGCTCCGTGTCCTCGATGAGCGGCTCCAGCGGCGGGTGTCCGTCCAGCACGCACTCGGGCCGGTGCGCCACGTAGGCCCCCAGGGCGCGCGCCTTCGTCTGGAGGAAGGAGAAGGACAGGGGCGACACCTGCGTCCCGCCCAGCCACGCCACGCCCAGGTTGAGCAGCACCACGGGCACCAGCGCGCACGGCACCAGCCACGCCCATTTCGGAATCTCGATGCCGCCCACGGCCCGCTTGCGTCCCACCCTCCCCACTTAAGGGCGCCAGGTGTTCCCGTCCAACTTCCGGCCCACCTCCCGCCCCGGCCGCGTCCTGGGCCGGGGCGGGAGTGGAGGCTTCAGAACAGCAGGCCGAAGTAGTTGGCGCTCGCCTTGGCGCCCACGCAGACCTCGACGTCCGCGGTCCACGACTGCGTGGGGGGCGACCCCGTGGCCTGGAAGCGGAACTCCAGCTCCTCCTGCTTGGCCAGGTCCAGCACGTCCACCGCGCCGCTGCTGGTGAGCTCGAGCTTGTTCGTGGAGCCCCCGGTGCCGGTGCGCCGGAACTCGCCCAGCACCACGTACTCCGCGGAGCCCGGCTTGCGCACGGCGAGGCTGGCGCGCTCGATGCCGCTGATGTCCGTGCTGGCGGTGGCGTCGAAGAGCTTCAGCCGAAGCTCCGTCTCCACGTCGGCGTCCTCGGGCAGCGCGCTGGCGAAGTCACCCAGCGGAATCGTGAAGGACTGCTCCACGGAGCCGGCGATGGGCGGGGAGGCGGGGAAGGACAGGTCGTTCTCGGTCTTGCAGATGCGCTCGGCCTCCACCTCGATGGTGAAGAGCGAATCACAGCCCGTGCCCAACAGGGTCACGGCGCCAGCGAGCAGGAGGGTGCGGAAGGATTTCGTTCGCATGGTGAGAGGTCTCCTGGCTCAGAAGAAGTAGACGATGAAGCCCAGCTTCACCGACGGGATGGTGGCGCGCAGGTGCAGCGGTCCGGACGTGACGCTGTCGTCGCCGGAGGCGTCCTGGATGAGCGGCGTGGGCTCCGGCACGGTGAGCGCCACGTAGCTCAGGCCCACGTTCAGGAAGAAGTTGAAGCGGCTCTTCGTGCCCACCTCCAGGCCCACGCTGCCCGTCACGTAGTTGTAGGTGACGTCGCGGATGGCCTCCGACGTGGAGCTCGGCTCGCGGCCCAGCCAGTCCAGCACCTCGCTGTACTCCGAGCCGAAGTAGTGCCCCGCCTCCACGTTGAGGGTCGGCGCGATGAAGGTGTCTATCGGCAGGAGGGTCACACCGCCGCGCACGCCGATGCTGAGCGTGTTCGTGGTGGGGCCCGCTTGCAGCCGCAGCCAGTCCGTGGGGCGCACCACCGCGGACAGGCCGATGCCGTGTGGAGCGCCCGCGTCCAGCAGCAGGCCCACCCTGTGGGGGGCGTCGTCCTGGGCGAGCGCCGGGGTGGCGGTGCCCAACACGGCCAGGCACCCCAGGGCGATGCCGGAGGAGAGGAGGGAAGGGTGTCGTCGTCTCAAGGAAGAAGAGTCCATCGTCATGACGAAAGTTCCACGGTGAATGCCGGCCCAGCGGCCATTCTTCGCGGAAGGCGAGCAGGAAATGAAGTGCTTCACGCGAAACCCGTACGGGCTTTCCGGGATGCCACGACCCGCGGTGGAAGGACTGCCCGGTTCCCGACACGCTGCGCTGTCCCCCAGGACCTGGGAATGCGTGCAATGCCTGTCAAATCAAGGACGTCCTGTTCAATCCCCTGGGTGATGTCCAGCAAAACCTCTCGATGCGAGCGTATGATGAGCGGAAACGGTGACGTGGCATTCAGGGCCGGAAACCGGGGGGCCAAGGATGATCGACGAAGTCGATCTGCGCATGAGGGCGTGGGTGGGACGCATTGCCACGGACGCGCCGGTACACCTGGGCGTGCCCGACCGTGAGGCCCTGGACCGGGGTGTCTGTCTTTACCTCCTGGAGCTGGGGCCAGCGCCCCTGACCCGGGCGGGGAAGCGGGGCGCCCTACAGTTCACCGTCTGCTATCTGGTGACGGTGGGCGCGGAGACTCCCGAGCGCGCGCACCGGCTGCTGGGTGACCTGGTCTTCGCGGCCATGGGCGACAGGGAATTGGAGGTGGACCTGAGCCCGGTGCCGGCGGCGCTGTGGGCGGGTTTGCGCTCGGTGCCGCGTCCCGCCTTCCGCCTGCGGGTGCAGGTGCGCAAGGAGCAACCCCTGGCGGAGGTGCGATGTCTGTCATTGGTGGACCGGGCGTCCGCGCAGGCCCCCCTGCTGGGTCGGGTGGTGGGGCCCGGTGACGTGCCCATCCGGGACGCGTGGGTGGCGCTGCCCTCGCTGCAGTTGAGCACGCGCACGGATGCGGAGGGGCACTTCCACTTTCCACGCCCGCCGCAGGGAGAGTCGCTGGGTCGGCTGGAGGTGCGCGCGGAAGGGGAGTTGCTGTCGGTGGAGTCGGAGGGCCTGGCCACCGGGACGTCGCCGTGGATCATCCGGATGCCGGTGAAGGAGGAGTGACGATGCACGCGGCTCCGCCAGCCGAGGCCCTGGTGGCGCGGCCTCGCGCGCGGCGGCACCTTGCCTGGGTGCTGTCCCTGGCGCGGTGGTTGAAGACCTGGGCGGAGCGGGTGCTCGCGGAGCACGCCGCCGCGGTGGCGAAGGCGGCGGTGGAGTTGGGAGGCGCGCGCGTGCGCTCGCTGCCCCTGCGCGAGCCGGCCGTGGTGCTGCTGCCGGTGCCCCTGTGGACTCCTCCCAGGGGGGAAGAGCCTCTGCCTCCGGAGCGCACGGACGCCGTGTCCACGCCGACGTTCGCGGAAGCGCCCACGCCCCGCTTGAACACGCTGCGGTGCATCCCGGTGGAGGGCGACGTGCTGGACGTGGAGCGCGAGGCCGCGTCGCTCCATGCGATGCCCTTCGGGTTCGACCCGGATGACCTGCTGCCCGCGGAGCCCGTGGCGGTGGTGGCTCCGGCGCCCTCGCCCGCGCTGTTGCTCCAGGCCGCCGCGCTTCCTTGCGAGGAGTTGCCGCCTGGCGCGCCTCGGCCGTCGCAGGCGGTGACGTCATTTCCCAGGGACCCCGCGAGGGACCTCATCGCGCTCCTGAAGGAGTCGATGGGAACACCGGCCCAGCCGTCCGTGCCCTGGTCCGAGGCGGCGCCGCCCTCGCCCGACGAGCCCGCTGACGCGGAGGAGATGCTGCGTCAGTGTGAGCGATTGGAGCTGGAGCCGCCGGTGGAGTAGCGGCGGGACTATGCTGTCCCGCGCGATGCCCGAGCGTTCACGTCCCAGCACTGCCCTGCCAGGCCTCACGGTGGCCGACGTCGAGCGTCAGCTGGAGGGCCGCGCGGAGGTCCTCGCGGCGGCGCGGCGTCCGTATGCGGAGCTGGAGAAGGCGTTGTCCGGCCGGCGGTGGCGGCGGGCGCTGACGCGGCGTCCGGAGCTGGTGCCCGCGCTCGTGGCCGAAGCACAGGCGGTAGAGGAATCCCTGGAGCGCGTCCAGCGTCGTGCCGTACAGGAGGCCTGGCCGGATGACACGCCCGTGTTGAAGGCGGCCCGGGAGTTGTCGGCGCGGCGAGAGAGGCTGACGCGGCTGGCCCGGCGCAGGCTGGATGTGCTGACGGTGGCGCCGGAGGGCGTGTCGCTGGAAGAGGCGCTGACGCGGCTGGATGCGCTGGCGCGCCAGGAGGTGCGCTGGTCGCTGAATCCGGGCGAGGTGCTCGTCCACGAGGCCTTCGCGCAGGGATACCGGCGGCGGGACAAGGCGAGGCAGCTGCGCTCAGAGTTGCCTCCGCACTACGGCTGGCGTCTGGCCGTCAGCTGGCTCGCGGCGTTCGCGGTCTTCATCCTGGCGCCTTCGTCGATGAAGAAGATGGCGGGGTTCCTGTTCCTGGTAATTGGCATGGCCCCCTCTCTCTGGGACCTGCTGCGGTCGGGGCATGCGAGGCTGACCAGCGAGCGGCTGCTGTGGAAGCCGCTCTTCGGAGCCCTCCAGGAGGTGAGGCTGGGAACCATCGGAGAGGGCGGCGTCCGAGTGGAGCGGGCCTGGGATGTGTGCGTGATCGGTGACCACCGGTGGCGCGCGCGCTCCGTCTGGGAGGCGCCCGAGCTGGCCCTGCTCATCGAACTGCACCGTCAGCCTCCCTTGCGCGGCGCGGCCCGAGAGGGCGTGCGCCTGGACTCCGTGGCGGTGTTCCCCGCGAAGCTCGGCAAGCAGAAGGGCTTCTGCGCGTTGGGGCCCCAGGGCCTGTCCTTCATCCCGGAGGGGCAGGGCACCCAGGCCTTGAGGGCCGTCACCGGTCATCCGTCCACGCTGCGCGGATTCGAATCCGACCAGGTGCTGGACGCCCTGCGCTGGCTTCCGGAAGAGGAGTTCGACGCCTGCGTGACGCGCATGGTGGAGGCCACCGGCGGTGCGGCCTGGTCTCGCGCGGAGGCGCGCTACGTGCCGGGCTCGCCGGTGTGGCGGCGGATCCGCATCGAGCGCGGAGGCTTGAAGCTGACCGGCCGCGTGGAGTGGGACCAGCAGGACGCCGCCGAACGGCTCCTGCGCGACTGGCCCCGGTAGCAGCGGTCCGCGACCAGGGAACGCCCTTCACTGCGTACACAGGGATGGAGTCGTTGCGCCGCGCAACGATTCCACCGGGTCCGGGTCCACCCGTCCCTCAATGTCAGACGCCATTCCTACAGTGAAGCCGGGGTCCCCAGCCCCTTTCCCAAAGAGACATTCATGAAAGCCAGACACCCGGCGGTGCTCCGCGTCTTCCAGCGCACCGCGTCCGCGGCGACGCTGCTGTTGGGCCTCGCCATGGGCAGCCCGTCGCACGCGCAGCACTTCACCGTCTTTGAAAGCGGCCAGGTGCGTCCCCTGGCCCTGTCTCCCAACGGCCAGTGGCTCTACGCCGTCAACACGCCGGACAACCGGTTGGAGATCTTCCAGGTGGGCACCAGCGGCCTCACCCACAAGGGCTCCGTGCCCGTGGGCCTGGAGCCCGTGGCCGTGGCCGCGCGCACCAACAATGAGGTCTGGGTGGTCAACCACCTGTCCGACAGCGTCAGCGTCGTGAAGGTGGACGCGAACGGGCAGGGCGGCAGCGTGACGCGCACGCTGCTCGTGGGCGACGAGCCTCGCGACATCGTCTTCGCGGGCACTGGCAGGAAGCGCGCGTTCATCACCGCCGCGCACCGCGGACAGAACACCGGGTTCGACCCGCGGCTCACCACGCCGGGTGTCGGCCGCGCGGACGTCTGGGTGTTCGACTCGGACAACCTGGGGACGACGCTGGGCGGTACGCCGCTCACCCGCCTCACCCTGTTCGGTGACACGCCTCGCGCGCTCGCGGCGACTCCGGACGGCAGCAGGGTGTACGCGGCCGCGTTCCACTCCGGCAACCGCACCTCCGTGGTCCACGAGAGCCTGGTGCCCAACGGCGGCGAGTCCGAGGGCGGCGTCCCCGGTCCCAACGTCAACCACCAGGGCATCCCCGCCCCGGAGGTCTCCGTCATCGTGAAGTACAACGGCGAGGACTGGGTGGACGTGCTCAACCGCCCATGGACCGAGTACGTCCGCTTCTCCCTGCCGGACAAGGACGTCTTCGCCATCTCCGCCAACGCCAATCCGCCCGTGCAGGTGTCCGGCGCGGCGGGCACCTACGCCGGGGTGGGCACCATCCTGTTCAACATGGCCGTCAACCCGGTGAGCGGGAAGGTCTATGTGAGCAACACCGAAGCGCGAAACGACCTGCGCTTCGAGGGCCCCGGCACGATGGCGGGCAACACCCTGCGCGGCCACCTGCACGAGAGCCGCATCACCGTGCTGGGCGGCCCCAGCGCGCCCTCCGTCACGCCCCGTCACCTCAACACGCACATCAACTACGCGGCCTGCTGCGCGGCCACGCCCAACGCGGAGAGCGAGAAGAGCCTCGCGCAGCCCACGGGCATGGCCGTGACGTCCGACGGCGCCACGCTCTACGTCGCCGCGTTCGGCTCGTCGAAGCTGGGCGTGTACGCCACGTCGCAATTGGAGTCCGGCACCTTCACGCCCTCCACCGCGAACCAGGTCATGCTGACGGGCGGCGGCCCCACCGGTCTGGTGCTGGATGAAGCCCGGGGGCGCCTGTACGTGCTCACCCGCTTCGACAACGCCATCTCCGTCGTCAACACCGCGACGAAGACGGAGGTCGCGCACCTGCCCATGTTCAACCCGGAGCCGGTCAGCGTGGTGCAGGGCCGCCCGTTCCTCTACGACGCGCGCAACAGCTCCAGCCATGGCGACTCATCCTGCGGCAGCTGCCACATCTTCGGCGACTTCGACAGCACCACCTGGGACCTGGGCAACCCGGACGGTGACGTGAAGGCGAGCTACAACCCCATCGTCCCGGTGCTGCCGGAGTTCGGCACGGACCCCACGTTCGGCCAGGACACGTCCTTCCATCCGATGAAGGGCCCCCTGTCCACGCAGAGCCTGCGCGGCATGGCCAACCAGGGCCCCATGCACTGGCGTGGAGACCGCACCGGCGGCGACAGCGCGCCCAGCGTGCAGCCCAACAGCGGCACCTTCGACGAGGTCGCGGCCTTCAAGCAGTTCAACCCCGCGTTCAAGGACCTGCTGGGCCGCAGCGCTCAGTTGACGGAGACGGAGATGCAGAAGTTCTCCGACTTCATCCTCCAGGTCGTCTACCCGCCCAATCCCATCCGCAAGCTGGACAACTCGCTCACGGCTTCGCAGCAGGCGGGCAAGGACTTCTTCACGAACACGACCAGCTTCTTCCCGGGGTCGTGCGAGTCCTGCCACCGCGTGGACGTGAACGCGAACCCGGGCGAGGGCCCCTTCAAGGGCTTCTTCGGCACGGACGGCCGCAGCTCCTTCGACGCGGAGCCGCTGTTCCCCAAGGTCCCGCACCTGCGGAACCTGTACCAGAAGGTCGGCATGTTCGGCGCCGGCTTCCCCTTCGGCAACACGCCGGTGGATCCGTTCCTGGGAGACCAGGTGCGCGGCACGGGCTTCAACAGCGACGGCGCCATCCCCACGCTGTTCCTCTTCAACAGCGGCTTCGACTTCCACCCCATCTTCAACCAGGTGGGCATCCCGGACACGCCCGCGGGCTTCCAGGCGAAGAAGGACATGGAGCAGTACATGTTCGCCTTCGAGACCAACCTGGCGCCCATCGTCGGGCAGCAGGTGACGCTCACCGCGACCAACGCGGCGGTGGTGGGGACGCGCATCGACCTGCTGATGGCGCGCGCGGATGCGGGTGAGTGCGACCTGGTGGCGAAGGGCCGCGCGGGTTCGTACGAGATGGGCTTCCGCTACCTGGGCAGCGGGCAGTTCAAGGCGGACCGGGCGGCGCTGCCGCTGGTGCCGTCCGCGTCGCTGCGCTCGGGCGTGGCCGCGAGCCAGGGCGTGCTGACGTACACCTGCGCGCCGCTGGGCTCCGGTCAGCGCGTGGGCATCGACCGGGACCTGGACGGCTTCCTGGACGGCGATGAGCGGGCTGCGGGCACCCACCCGGCGGACCCCGCCAGCCACCCGTAGTGGAAGACACCCGGCGGCCCGGACACCTGTTGCCCGGGCCGTCTGTCAGCGTCAGTGCGATGTGCTCGGGGGGCAGAATGATCAGCGTGCCTCTGTCCTCAACGCCACGCGCCTTGGAAGATCATCCCGGATCCAGCGCCCAAACACCTGCTTCCCAGTTCTTCAGCACCTGCGCGGCTTCAAAGGCGATCAACCCTTCACCTTGCGCAGCCTCTTCTAGGACAGCCTTCGATTCGGCCGTCCGATGCCTCAAGAGGTATGCCGCCGCCATGGTGCTGACGTCCTTGTCAGGGTGCTTGAGCAGCACCGCAAGCGCATCCCGCCCCGCATCTCCCTGCCCCTTCAACTTCCGAACAGCAGCGATGTAACGATCCGCATGCTTGTTCCCCTCCTTGGCATCTCCACGCGCGATGGCTGCCGTCTGCGCTGACACGTTCAGCGCGAACTCCTCCACCCACTTTTCGAGGTCCGTCACCAGATTCCTCTCGTCACGTGCTGGATCGCCACCAATCCGAAGTCTCGTTGCGCTTCGAAGGATTGAGTGCTCAGCCACTGTCTCACAGTCAAGGTTTCCGAGTTCGTGAGTCTAGGCCGCTTCGACGAGTAGAGAGAACTCACTCCACTGTGAACATCCTTGCCAAGTGCGACGATGTTCTCGCTGTTGTGGAGAGCATGTGGCCCGAAACGAGCCGCGTTTCCCTCGGTCTGCTCCACGATGTGATGCCACTCCTTTCCTTCGCCCGCCGGTCCCATGGCCCGTTTGAAGGACTTGAAGGACGAATAGCCCTTTGGCCCACTCGACGGCGCTGTCCCTTGTGTATCTCCACCACCACCAGCCCCTGAGCCCGCTGCGTCATCGACTCGCTGGAGGATGATGGCCGCCCCGGGCCCGCCGCTCAGCACTGACGCCGCCCGCCCCGCTGGCACCGCGACGCGCTCCAACGCCAGCGCGCCCTCCGCCGACAGTGAGAGCACTGGCAGCGTGGCCTCCGCGCCCACGGACATCCCCTTCAGTGTCCGTGTCGTGGCCGAGGCCGCGCCCCAGGTGACGAGCATCCCCGTCGTCAGCCGCGACACTTCGCGGATCTGCTCGCCACGGGTCATGGCTTGGAATCGCTCCCAGTACGCGGGCGATGAAGCAATGAGCGCCGCCACGCCCGCTGGCAGGTGGCTCAGGCCCGCGATGCTGTCCACGGGACGCGTGAGCAACTGTCCCAGTGCGTGGTACAGCTCCACGACGGCGTCCTCGGCTCCATCCAGGGTGCGGCTGATGACGTCCGCGTCGTCGTACACCTCTGCCAGCGGGCGCCAGTCCGAAGCCTGGAGCTGCGCGTCCACGGTCCGGAAGACGCCGCCCTTGCCGCTGTAGAAGCGGCCCAGCTCGAAGCCATGCGCGCGGAAGGTGCCGTCCTTCCACTCGACAGCTGACACCTTCTGCTGGGTACGCCCGGTGAGGGACCACGCCAGATAGCCGTCGGGTCGCAGCACCGCGATCTGCTCCCGGGAGAAGCGCTCCACCCGCCGCGACAGCTCCTTCCGTGTGACTTCGCCTCCCTCCATCACCTCGCGCAGGATGAAGCCCGCCGCCATGCGAGGCGGGAAGGTGCTCAATGTGACGGGCTTGCCCAGAAGTACTCCCATCAGTCGCGCCGCTTGCGTGGGCGTCAGCGCGTCTCCCAGGGTGCGTTCGTCTCGCGCTTCGAGTCCCGCGTTCGCCAGCAACTGCTCCCAGGCATCCGGTCGCACGTCGTCGGAGTGGGTGACGTCCGCCAGGGCCACCGCACGAACGGGGCTCGCCCCCGTCGCCACTTCGCGGACGGTCTTGCGGCGGTACAGGGGAGGCGCTTCCTCACGGGGCGTGACGCCCGGTACCGGAGCGGATGCACGCGGTGCCTCGTCGTTCGACGCTCGTACTCCAGGGGCGTCAGTCTCCGTGCGGGACGTGTAGCTCAGCGTCCTTCCGGGCCCGGGAGGCAACGAAGCGCAGCCGGTGAGGAGCAGTGCCACGCACCCGAGTAGGACGTCAGCGCGCATCGTCCACTCCCAGGCCCTTCACCGAACCGCCCACCCGCGCTTGCCCATCGCTCTTGCCTCCTGGCCGTACTCCGGTGCGGCGTTCAGAGCCCGTTCATAGCCGCCATCCCTGACAAGTCCGCCAAACCGGTCGACGCATGCCCCGAGGGCCAGCCCGGCAGGCAGCCGGCCGGTGCTGCGGATCGGGTTGCGTCAGATAATGCTGAGATATATCTCAGAGCCATCTGGAAGGTATCTTGAACCCCTGAGAGGACGCGACATGCGCGGCGGACACGGACGAGACCGGGGCGACCCGGAGCACTGGCATCACCACGAGCGCGGGGAGGGCCACCGGGGACGGCACGGAGGCCCTGGCGGCGGGCGGCACCGGATGTTCGAGGGCGGCGAGCTGCGCCTCGTCCTGCTCCACCTCCTCAACGAGGAGCCCCGGCACGGGTACGACCTCATCCGGGCCATCGAGGGCTTGAGCCGAGGCGTGTACGCCCCCAGCCCCGGGGTCATCTACCCCACGCTCACCCTGCTCAAGGACATGGAGCTGGTGGGCGAGCCGGACACGACGGACACGCAGCGCAAGCTCTTCGCCATCACGGCGCAGGGCAAGGCGCTGCTCGCGGAGAACGCGAAGACGGTGGAAGGGCTGCTGCGACGGCTCGCGGAGGCTGGCGAGATTCGCGAGCGCACGGACGCGGCTCCGGTCCGGCGCGCGATGCAGAACCTGAAGAGCGTGCTGTTCGACACGCTGTCGCCCGGCGTCGACAAGAAGGTCGTGCTCGACGTGGCGGCGTTGATCGACGAGGCCGCGCAGAAGATCGAGAGGCTCCGCTCATGAGCACCCAGGACCTGCATCAAATCGTTCGCGTGCGCCACGAGCTGCGGCGGCGCAGCCTGGTCGTCAGTGGCGTGGAGTCCGTGACGCCTCGCATGCGGCGCATCCACTTCGCGTCGCCGGACCTGGCGGACTTCAACAGCCCGTCGCCAGATGACCACATCAAGCTGTTCTTCCCTCGGGCGGGGGAGCAGGTGATGCGTGACTTCACGCCTCGCTCCTACGACAACCGCGGCCAGACGCTGACCATCGACTTCGCGCTGCACGGCTCCGGACCCGCGACGGAATGGGCGGCTGGCGCGAAGGTCGGCTCCACGCTGGAGATTGGCGGACCGAAGGGCTCGCAGCTCGTGCCCGATGACTTCGACTGGTACCTGCTGGTGGGGGATGAGAGCGCGCTGCCGGCGCTCGGCCGCCGGGTGGAGCTGCTGCGCCCGGGCGTGCCCGTGACGACCGTGGCGGTCGTGGCCCACGCGTCCGAGCAGCAGACCTTCGTCACGAAGGCCTCCTGGCACCCGACCTGGGTGGTGCGTGGAGAGCCGGGGCCCGGAGATGGCGCGCTGTTGCGGCGCGAGCTGGCGAAGTTCACGCCTCCGCCGGGGGATGGCTTCGTGTGGCTGGCGGGCGAGGCGGAGTGGGTGCGCGAGCTGCGGACCTACGTCATCGAGGAGCGCGGCCAGCCGGCGGAGTGGGTCAAGGCCGCGTCCTACTGGCACCGCGACGGGGATGACGCCCATGCGGGCCCTGGCCGTCATCTCCCGGCGTAGGGCTCACAGGTCCAGGATGAGGCTCAGTTCCTCGTCCATGGCTTCATCCGTCTGGACGGCGGCGTCGTGGTCATCCGCGTCATCGCCGTACCGCGACCACCCGGCGAGCACCGCCGGACCCAGGCACGTCATCTGCCGGGGTGTGGCCCCGACGCCGTCGCCGTCCCCGTCCGGACCCAACCAGCGCTCGACCCGGACCGTGCGATTCGCATCGCGGTCGTCGAGGTTCCTCGAAAGGCAGGGCCGCGACGGGGGCGCGGCGTCCGTGCCCTATACGGAGCGAGCTGGGCTTCCTGGCCCTTTTCCAGCCCGGCATGCGTCAGGGGCCGTGCTCCAGGCCGCCGCCGGGCTTGTCATGCCCCAGGGGCTGCAATACGCCTTGGACCCATGTCCACCGCCGCGCTGCCCGCCGACTTCCTCCGCGCCATCGCCGAGTCCTTCCCCGCCGACTTCCTCACCCGGGAGCCCGCGGAGCTCCAGGAGTACGGTCGCGACTGGACGCGCGTGTACGCCCCGGCGCCGGGTGCGGTGGTCTTCCCTCGCACCACGGAGGAGGTGGCCCGCTTCGTGGCGCTGTGCCACCAGCACCGCGTTGCCTTGGTGCCCTCCGGCGGACGCACGGGCCTGGCGGGCGGGGCGGTGGCCATGCGCGGCGAGGTGGTGCTGTCGCTCAAGCGGATGACTCGCATGGAGTCCGTGGACCTGTTGGGCAACACGGTGCGCGTGCAGGCCGGCGCGGTGACGGAGGCGGTGCACCAGCACTGCGCGCCGCACGGGCTCACGTGGCCGGTGGACTTCGCGTCCAAGGGCAGCAGCACCGTGGGTGGCAATATCGCCACCAACGCGGGCGGCGTGAAGGTCATCCGCTACGGCCTCACCCGGCAGTGGGTGCTGGGCCTCCAGGTGGTGACGGCGCAGGGGCAGGTGCTGGAGCTCAACGGCGCGCTGGAGAAGAACAACACCGGCGCGGACCTGCGCCAGCTCTTCATCGGCAGCGAGGGCACGCTGGGCGTCATCACGGAGGCCACGCTCAAGCTGACGCGGCTGCCCGGCAAACAGGACGTCTTCCTCTTCGCGGTGCCGGACGTGGCCGCGGTGCTGCGGCTGTTCCGCGACGCGCGTCAGGCGCCGCTGGTGCTGTCCGCCTACGAGTTCTTCACCGACAAGTGCCTGGCCCGCGTGCAGCGCCACCGCAAGCTGCGCTCGCCCTTCGAGGCCCCCAGCGGCTGCTACGTCCTCTTGGAGTCCGAGGGCGGCGACCCGGCGGCGGTGGAGGCGTGGCTCGGCTCCCTCTTCGAGCGCGGGCTCGTCACCGACGGCACCCAGGCGCAAGGCACGGCGCAGGCGCAGGAGCTGTGGTCCCTGCGCGAGTCCATCAGCGAAAGCCTGTCCGCCACGGGCGTGCTGCACAAGAACGACATCTCCCTGCCGGTGGCGAACCTGGAGGCGTTCTGCGCGGAGCTGGATGCCATCTTCGCCAGCCGCTACCCGGGCTGGGAGATCTGCCTCTTCGGCCACATCGGTGACGGCAACCTGCACGTCAACGTGATGAAGCCGGACGCGGTGGAGAAGGCGGACTTCTTCGCCCACGCGAAGCAGTCCGACCACGCCATGTTCGACCTCGTGCGCAAGCACGGCGGCAGCATCTCCGCCGAGCACGGCATCGGCCTGCTCAAGAAGGACTACCTGGACTACACGCGCGCGCCCGGGGAGATGGAGCTCTTGCGCACCCTCAAGCGCGCGCTGGACCCCGCGGGCATCCTCAACCCGGGGAAGATTTTGGACGCCTGAGGGCGCGGCTTCCGCGCCCGGCGTTTCAAGACACGATGCGCGTCTTGATGTCCGTCTCCAGCCCGGCGATGGCCTCGCACACCTGGCGGGACACGTCCTGGTCCAGGTCCATCACCAGGTAGCCCACGTTCGCGTCCGTGCTCAGCACCTGCGCGTGGATGTTGGCGTTCAGGTCGGACACGATGCGGTTGATGTCACGCAGCACGCCCGGCGTGTTGCGGTGCACGTTGATGATGCGGTGGGTGCCCGGGTTGATGGGCGTCTCCACGTTGGGGAAGTTCACCGCGCCCGTCGTCGCGCCGCCCTTCACGAACTTGAGCAGCGACGTGGCCACCTCCTTGCCAATGGACGCCTGCGCCTCCTCCGTGGACCCGCCGATGTGCGGCGTGAGCACCACGTTGGGCAGCCCCTGCAGCTCCGTCACGAAGCCGTCCGAGTTGCCCTCCGGCTCCTCCGGGTACACGTCCACCGCCGCGCCACCCAGGTGCTTGGAGCGCAGCGCCTGCGCCAGCGCCGGGATGTCCACCACCGTGCCGCGGCTGGCGTTGATGAGGCACGCGCCCGGCTTCATGGCGGCCAGCTGCTCCGCGCCCATCATCAGGTGCGTGGAGGCCAGCGCCGGCACGTGCAGCGTCACGAAGTCGGACTCCGCCAGCAGCGCGTTCAGCGTGGCCACCGACCGCGAGTTGCCCAGGGGCAGCTTCGTCATCACGTCGTAGTAGAGGACGCGCATGCCCAGCGCCTCCGCCAGCACGCCCAGCTGCGAGCCGATGTGCCCGTAGCCGATGATGCCCAGCGTCTTGCCGCGCACCTCGTGGCTGCCCGTGGCCACCTTGCGCCACTGCCCCGTGTGCACCTCTCGGCTGCGGTCGAAGAGCTGGCGCGTCAGCACCACCACCTCCGCCAGCACCATCTCCGCCACGCTGCGCGTGTTGCTGAACGGCGCGTTGAACACCGGCACGCCGTGCACGCTGGAGGCGAGCAGGTCCACCTGGTTGGTGCCGATGCAGAAGGCCCCAATCGCCAGCAGGTCCTCCGCGTACTTCAGCGACTCCTCCGGCACCGTCGTCTTGCTGCGGATGCCCAGCAGGTGCACGCCCCTGAGCCGCTCCGCCAGGTCCTCCGGCTTGAGCGCGGCGGACAGCCGCTCCACCTCGAAACCCTCCACCTTCAGCATCTCCTGGGCCGAGGCGTGGATGTTCTCCAGCAGCAGGACTCGCAGCGGACCCTCGGTGCTCACGGGGCGGCGGGGCGACGGCGGGAAGCGGGGTGTGCTCATGGCGCCTTGCGTTAGACCTCGCCCTCCAAGGTGTCAAGCCTCGGGTGGGGAGGGAAGCCCCCGGGGCAGGAGCGGCTGGGCGCCAAAAGACACCGGGCCCGTCCCTCCCCGTATCACGAGGGAGCGACAGGCCCGGAAGGACAGCTCAGGCGCGGGAGGCTACTGGAGGGTCCAGGCCAGCGTGCCGCTGCACGCCTCGCTGCCGAAGCAGCCCACGCGAATCTGGTACGTGCCGCCCGCGCTCGCCGGCGCGGTGTAGGACGCGCGGGACAGCGAGCCGCAGCCGGAGGCGTCGTCGTTGAACGTCACCTGCTGGCCGGCGGCGTTGAACAGGCGCACCACCGTGTCACCCGTGCCCGTCGCGCTCCCCACGCCGCAGCTGCCGAAGGTCAGCGTCTGGCCGGGCGCGAGCGTCACGTCGCTGTTCGCCGTGCCCGTGGTGGCGTTGGCGGTGTTGCTCACGTTGAAGTTGGATGAGCCCTGGGTGGCCGCGCTGCCCTGGGCAATCTCCCAGGCCACCGTGCCGGCGCAGCTGCCGGCCTGGTAGCAACCGGCGCGGACTTCATAGGTGCCCGCGACGCTGGCCGTGTAGGTGATCTTCGAACCGAAGCCGCTGCCGCAGCCGTCGTCGTTGGACGCGACCTCCGTGCCGGACGGGCCGCGCAGGCGCAGGAAGGAGTCACCGCTGGTGAGGGCCGCGCCGGTGACGCCGCAGGTGCCCACGGTGAGCTTGTCGCCGGCCTTGAGCGTCACCGTGCCGTTGATGGTGCTGCGCGTGGCGCTGGCGGTGTTGGACGCGGTGAAGACGTAGTTGGTCGCGGGGGGCGGCGTGGTGTTGCACAGCCGCTGGTTGGTGTTGGCCGCGCAGAACGCCGTGATGGCCTGGTTCACGTAGGTGATCTCCTCACCACCGCAACCCGTCTCCGAGCACACGTTGACCTCGTAGCAGCCCTGGCCCGAGCGCAGCACGTAGTCCTCGTCGCCGCGCACCAGGATGCCCGCGATGGTGTTGGTGGCCGTCTCGTACACGGCGGAGCCGGAGTTGCCCGCGAAGGTGTCCGTGGTCGCGACGAAGTAGTCCTTGAGGCCGGAGTTGACCGCGCGGACGGAGCCGCCCGAGTCGATCTTCACCGGGAGACCGCTGCCGCTGCCGATGACGGCCACGTTCTGCCCCACGGTCATCGCGGTGTTGCCCGCGCGCACCGGAGCGGGGGTGAAGCGCGGCGCCGCCGAGCGGTCCATCCGGATGATGGCGTAGTCCAGGTCACCGGCGCTGTTCGACGACTGCCGGCGCACCACGATGCTCTTGCAGGAGAAGACGTCCTGGCTGGTGATGGTCTCCAGCGTGTTCTCCGACGTCTTGTAGAACTTGAAGACGAAGCGCGTGTCGGCGCACTCCGCCGCGCTCGTCACGCAGTGGCCCGCGGTCAGCACCAGGTCATCGTCGATGAGCGTGCCCGAGCAGAAGGCCGGCGCCGGGTCGTTGTAGAAGCGCTGGTCGGTGCACAGGCCCTCCCACTCGCTCAGCGGCGTCTGGTCCACGATGATGTTGTTCGGGTTCGAGTCGTCGATGAAGTCCGGCGTCAGCAGCGCCACGGTGGACTGACGCGCCCGGTCCTGCAGGGTCGCGCTGGGGTGCGCGTAGACTTCCATGCGGTCGTCGTTGCCGTAGACGACCGGCGCGTTCGACTCGTTCAGCGCGGGCTGCTGCTCCGGCGTGCCGGACTCAGGAGCCGGCCCACAGGCCAGGGCGGTGAGGGTACAGAACAGGGTGCCGAGCAGCTTCGCGCGGCGGGCGGGGGCGGACACGGACATGCGGGGTGACTCCTGACGGGTACGGCGACAGACACAGCGAAGAAAGGGGGTGTTACTGGAAGACGTAGGCGGACCCGTGCGGTCGCATGGAAGGACCGGGGGGAGGGGATGCCGGGGGTTGGCTTCAGTCCGCGTCGGGGGCTTCGAGCCAGGACAGGGCCTCGGAGCGGGTCTCGAAGGTCTTCGCCGGGATGGTGAGGCCGGCGTTCTTGGTCATGCGCCACGCCTGCAGGCCGCTGCCGGGGTCGCTCACCACGCGCGCGGAGCGCTTCATGCCGCGCTGCTGGGCGTAGGCGTTCAGCCGGGCCATCTCCCCCACCACCGTGGAGGGCATCACCCGCAACTTGGACTGGTCCACCAGCGCGGACCACTCCGAGCCCCCGCGGGCGGTGATGTCCTTCTTCAGTTGCTCGACGTACTCGGTCACGTCCTTCGGCGTCACTTCCGACGGATAGATGATCTCGATGATGTCGTGGGGCAGGTGGGCGATTTCAATCTTCATGCGCGGCTTGCGGCTCTCTTCCAGGCGGGGCGCGCCATCCTAACCGCAGTGCCTGTCGCCGGATACCGCGCCCCCCCGCAATCCCTCCCCCAGGGCGGGGATTGTCGGACCTTGCGGGTAGAACCGTGCCTGGAGGGCCACGCGGACCCGCTGCGTCACGCCACGTGCGGCCGGTGTGGGCCGGGTGGTGCAGGGGAGCCCCGGCCGGCTGGCTGGAGACGGGCCTGGCGAAAGGCGCGGGCGCGGGAAGTGAATGACCCCCACTCCCAGGTTGTCAGGATGATGCCCATGCGCCAGCCCATCCTGTCGGTCCACGGCGCGGCTCTCCCAGTCGCGCCTGAAGCCAACCACCTCGTCCTGGTGAATGCCCCCCGGGAAGAGGCGCCTTTACCAGAGGAAGTGTTCACGGAGGCGCGAGAGTGGCTGGACAGCCTGCACTCCCGGATGATGCAGGGTCCGGACGAGACGCTGCATGCCGGAATGACCGCCCTTCACGGGGGGCTCATCCATCGGCGGCGGCAGTGGAGCCCGGAGGTGTGGAAGCGCTTCTGTCAGGAGCTGGCGCGCAAGCACCCCATGCGCCCCTTCCTGCATCAGTGCCCCTTCACCCGGCACGCCTTCGAACGGCCACGTGGCTACGCGGGTGACGCGGCCCTCATCGACTACCTCTACATGGACCATGCGGCGGACGAGCTGCACGCGGGCCGCGAAATCTACCGCTACATGCACGGGCAGCCGTCCGCGCGGAGCGTGCGCGAGCGCCGGGAGCTGCTCGCTCGGATGATGGACGAGACGGCCGGGCGGCGGCCCGACGGGCGCGTGCTGTCGGTGGCGTGCGGGCACCTGCGGGAGGCGGAGGCGTCGCGCGCGGTGGCGGAGCGCCGGCTCCAGGAGCTCATCGCGTTCGACCAGGACCCGGTGAGCCTGGCGGAGATTTCGCGCCTGCATCCGGGCGGCATCGTGCGGCCGGTGTGCGGCTCGGTCCGCTCGCTGCTCGCGGGCAAGGTGGCGTTCCAGGACCTGGACTTCGCGTACTCCGCCGGGCTGTACGACTACCTGTCGGACTCCGTGGCCGCGCGCCTCACCGCGCTCCTGTTCCAGATGCTGCGCCCGGGAGGACGCCTGCTGGTGGCCAACTTCGCGGTGCACCCGCCGGAGACGGGCTACATGGAGGCCTTCATGGACTGGTGGCTCACCTACCGGGACGAGGACGGCATGCGCGGCCTCCTGTCGGAGACGCCGCTGGAGCAGGTGGAGAACGTGCGGCTGTTCCGCGACTCGCAGGACAACGTCATCTATCTGGAAGTGACGCGCCGCTAGTCAGTGCATCGGTGAGCCGGAGCGGGGCAGGGTGACGGTGAAGGTGGAGCCCTGCTCCGGGGCGCTGGCGACGTCGATGTTGCCGCCCAGCGCCTGGACGATTTCGCGGACAATCCAGAGGCCCAGGCCGAAGCCGCCGTAGTGGCGCACGGACACCGCGCGCTCGAAGCGCTCGAAGATGCGCGCCCGGTCCTCCTCCGCGATGCCGATGCCGTGGTCGCGCACCTCCAGGCGCACGTCCGTCGCGTCCCCGTCCAGCGTCACCTCCACCGGCTTGCCCGCGCCGTACTTCATGGCGTTGGTCAAGAGGTTGCCCACCACCTGCTCCAGCCGGAGCGCGTCCCAGTGGCCGATGAGGCGTGGCTCGCTGGCGTGGAAGCGTACCTCGCACTCGGCGCGGACCAGGGCCTCGCGGCTGCGCTCCAGTTGGGCGCACACCAGCGCCACCAGGTCCACGTCCTCGCGCTTGATGTGCAGCTGGCCCTGCGCGATGCGGGAGATGTCCAACAGGTCGTTGACCAGCTTCCCCAGCCGCTGGGTCTGCGAGAAGGCGGACTCCAGCTTCGCGGTCAGCTTCTCCGGAGGCATGGGCACACCCTTCGCCTTGGACTGGAGCCCCTGGATGTGCAGCTGCAGCGACGTGAGCGGCGTCTTCAGTTCGTGCGCGGCGATGGACAGGAAGTCGTCGCGCCGGCGCACGGCCTCTTGCTCCTCCCGGTACAGGCGGCCCTGCTCCTCGGAGAGGGCGGCGACGCGCTCGAAGTTCTCCGCGTTCTCCAGCGCCGCGCTCGCGAGCACCGCCACGAAGGAGGCCAGCCGCTCCTCGTCCTCGCCGAACAGCGCGCCCACCTTGCGGTGGCTGGCCACCACGCACGCCACCGTCTTGCCTCGGACCTGGAGGGGCGCGCACAGGAGCGAGCGCACCCCGAGCAGCTCCATGCTCTCGCTGATGCCGCCGGGCAGCCCCTGGCCCAGCACGGTGATGCGGCCCGTCTCCAGCGCGCGGGCGAGCGCGGTGCGGCTGAGGCCCTGGTTCTTCGCGTCCTCCTCGGACACCACCGCGCGCGGGTCCACCACGGCGCAGCGCTCCGCGCGCAACAGCTCCTGCATGGACTGGCGCGCCGTTTCGAAGACGGCCTCGCGTGACAGGGCGGAGGCGAGCCTGCGCCCCACCTCCAGCACGCGAGGGAAGCGGTCCACCAGCGACAGCGTCTCCACGCCGGTGCCGTGCTCCGTCCCCTTGTGCAGGCCGTCCTCCATGGCCTCCAATTCGCGCGCCGACGTCTCCAGGTCGCGCGCGGCACCGGGCCAGCCCTGCACCCGGGCCACCTCGCCGCGGGCCTGGAGCGTCAGCGCGCGCTCCTGGCGCATCTCCAGCTGTTCGGCCACGCGCAGGGCTTCGTCCAGGTACCTGCGGGCCCGCGCGGGCCGGCCTCGCAGCGCGCACATCAGACCGCGCTCGCGCAGCGCATGGGGCAGGTTGTTGCGGTAGGTGCGCGCGACGTCATGGGCGCGCTTCGCCACGCGATCCGCCTCCTTCAGAAGCCGTTCGCGCTGCCTGGGGTTGAGGGGGCTGGCCTGCTGGGCCAGGCGACGGCGCGCGGTGGCGAGCCACGGGGTGATGGGGGCCACGTACTCCTGACGCAGGTGCGCGTCCTCCACCACGCGCTCGGCGCGCTCCAGCACCTCCGCGGCGCGCGCGGGTTCGTTCTCACGCAACAGGCGCAGGCCTTCCGCCTGGAGCACGCCCGCGAAGGACTGCGGGTCGGTGGCGGTGGGCGCCGCCAGCTCCGTCTCCAGCAGCGCCGCGGGGATGCGGCCCCCGGTGGACTTGGCCCACGCCTCCAGGCCCAGGCGCAGCGAATACCGGTCCCCCAGCGCGAGCGCCGCCGCGTGCAGCTTCTGGCTCACCACCGCGGCCTCCTTCAGGCGGCCCAGGCGGTAGAGCGACATGGCGATTTGAAAGGTGGCGTTGTTCACCTCCCACGGGTCGCCGGTGCGCTCCAGCAGGCGCACCGCCTCGCGGCACTTCTCGATGCACTCCTTGAAGCGCGACGAGGCGTAGAGGGCCAGGCCATAGAAGTGCAGCGACTGGCCCTGGCCCCACACGTCGCCCAATTGCTGACGCAGGGCCAGTGACTTCTCCGCGTAGGCGTACGCGCGCTGGAACCAGGGCAGGGTGGTGAGCGCGGGCGAGTGCGCGGAGTACGCCTGCGCCAATTCCGGGGTGGGCGGGTAGCGCTCCGCCAGGTTCATGTCGCGCAGGTGAGCCCACAGCACCGCGGCGCGGCCCCGCTGGTACCAGTAGCCGTACGCGAGCCGGCTGTAGAGGTTGACCGCGAGCAGGTCCTCCTCGCCTCGCGCCAGGGACTTGCGGCCCAGCCACAGGCGCGGCGCCACGGTGTGCGCGGCCTGCGTGAGGATTTCCCACGCCGCGCTGGCGCCGGTGGTCAGCGTGCCGGGCGGCACCCAGCGGCCCAAGAGCTTCAGGCCCTGCTCCAGGTAGGTGTTGGCCTGCACCGTCTGGCCGCGCTTGAAGGCGAGCTCGCCCAGGTGGCCCAGCGTGCGGCCCTGCTCCAGCCGGTCGCGCGCCAGGGCCTGCGCGGCCTCCAGCTGCTGCTGCGCTTCGTCATAGCGGCCGCGCATCATCAGCGCGGTGCCCAGCCCGGACGCGATGCGGTAGCGGGTGTGAGCGTCCGCGCCCGAGGCGCCGCGCTCGGCGATGCGGTAGTTCACCTCCGCGGTGTCCAGCGAGAAGCGCTGGCGCGCCTGCTCCGCGGCCACCAGCGCGTAGGGCAGGGCCTGCGCGTGCTCACCCGCCGCGTCGAAGTGGTAGGCCAGCTCGAACGGGTCGGTGGGCACGGACTGCTGGGCGGCCTTCGCGGCCAGCCGGTGCAGCTCCCGGCGCTCCTCCGGGGAGAGCAGGTCCAGCAGCACCTTGCGCAACTTGTCGTGCACGAAGGTGGAGCGCGTGCCCTCCGTCCACAACATGTGCCGGCGGCGCGGGGGCTCCAGCGCGGTGGTGACGGCCTCCAGCGGTGTGCCGGAGAGGGCCGCCACCGCCCTCGCGTCGAAGGACTTGCCCAGCACGGCGCCCACGCTGAGCACGTGCAGGGACTCCGGTGGCAGCAGGCGCAGGCGCCGCACCAGGAAGGTGGCCGCCTGTCGCGACGAGCGCGCGTGCGCCATCGCCTCCGGCTGCACCCGCCAGCCCTCCGGGCCGGGCATGAGGACGCCGTCCTCCACCAGCCCGTGCAGCACCGCGGAGGCCATGAACGGATTGCCCCCCGCCAGCCGCGTCACCAGCTCCACGGCTTCTTGCGGCAGCACGCCGGCCATGGACTCCGCCAGCAGCGCCACCTCCGCCGCGCCAAAGGCGGACAGCTTGAGGTGCGCGCCCGGGGTCAGGCGCCTCAGCACGTGGTCCGCGTGGATGTCCTCGCTGCGGAAGGACACGATGAGCAGCAGCCGTCCGTCCCCGGCGCGGCGGCCCTGCGACCACGCCTCCAGCGCGCGCAGCGTGAGCGTGTCCGCCCACTGGCAATCCTCCAGCACCACCACCGCGGGCTCCTCCGGCGTGCCCAGCGCGCTCAACAGCGCGGTGAGGCTCCACACGCTGCGGCTCTCGCTCAGGGACTCCGGCCCCAGCCCCTGGGACCGCGTCGTCCGCGAGTCCGGGGCGAGCACCTCCGTGAGCCGGGGCAGCACCGTGCACAGACCGGCCTCCTGGCCCGCGAGCCTCTCCCTCAGGAGCGCGCCCAGCGCGGGCTCCTCGCGCGCGGCGGCGGCGATGCCCTCCGCCACGTCCGCGAAGAGCTGGAAGGGGCGCTGCGCGGACTGGTCCTGCGCCTGACCATGCAGCACCCACGCGCGCTGGCCCGTGGCCCGGGCGGAGAACTCCTCCAACAGCCGGCTCTTGCCGCCGCCGGACTCGCCCTCCACCACCACGGCGCGCGAGCCGTCCTCGCGCGCGTGCTCGAGCTCGCGCTCCAGCGTCATCAGCTCCTCGCGGCGGCCCACGAAGGACGGCTCGGTGAGGCTCTGGCGGTGGTCGTGCGCGCCGGTGACGAGCGCGGGCTCCGCTTCACCCCGGGACAGCGCGGCCTCCAGCGCGTTCAGGTCCGCGAGCGCGGCGTCCGCGGACTGGTAGCGATCGCGCGGGTCCGTCTGGCTCAGCCGCGCGATGAGCTCCTCCATCGCCAGCGGCACCTCCACGCCCACGGGCCTCAGGCGCGGGTGCGCGGTGAGGTGCAGGCGCAGCACCTCGCCCACCGTCGCGCCCTCCAGGGCGGGGCGGCCGGACAGCGCCTCGAAGAGCACCAGGCCCACCGCGTACAGGTCCGACGGCGCCTCCACCGGCCGGTTGATGAGCCCCGCCTGCTCCGGCGACATGTAACGCGCGGTGCCCACGGGCAGGTCGCGCAGGGGCGGGTCCAACCGCTCACTGCGAGACAGACCGAAGTCGGTGAGCCACGCGGCGGACAACGGGAAGTCGCGCACCAGGATGTTGGAGGGCTTCACGTCGCGGTGGAGGACGCCCTCGCGGTGCGCCTCCGCGAGCGCCTTCAGCAGGCGCTGGCCCAGGACGATGGCTTCCGGCAGGGACAGCGGGCCGCGCCGCAGGCGCTCCGCCAGCGTCTCGCCATCCACCCACGGGGTGACCAGGTAGAGCAGCTCGTCGAACGTGCCCAGGTGGCGCACGGGCACCAGCGCGGGGCTGTGCAGCCGCGACAGCACCTCCGCCTCGTGCTCCAGCCGGTGGCGGGACGTGGGGACGAAGGCGGACAGGGCGGTGACCTTCACGAGCACGCGCTCGTGGGTGAGGAGGTCCAACCCCTGCCAGGTGGAGATGCCCCGGCCCGCCTTCACCCGCTGGCGCAGCTCGTAGCGGTTGCCCAGCCGCTGGCCCGGGTGTGGCTCCCTGGGGGTGTCGCCGGCCTGTTGGAAGCCTTGCGCCATTCAATGCCCTCGCGAGCCCCCAACCGCGTCGCCCGGCGGCGTGGTCGGCCGGATGTCCCTCTTCCACAAGCTGGGTTTCCGCCCGGGTCCCTGCCAGGGGGGAGCGGCCCGCGCGTGCGCGCGCTGCTCGGGATTTGAACAGTCGGCACGCTCCCACTTCCCGCCCCTGTCCCCTGGTGCCCCCTGTCCGTTCGTGGAGCAGGCGGCCCGACAGGCGAACACGTGGGTTTCCACGATGCCCTGACGTGCGGAGGCCCGCGCATCGTCCTTAGCCGACAGCCACGCGAATGCGAGCGGCCAGCAACGTTGCTGGTGGGAGGAAGGATGCCGCGCCGCGTTCAACGGGCGTGCTTGACTCGCCTGGTTGCCCGGCGGAAAAGCCCGTCGGGTCAGGCGGCCTCCCCCTTCCTCCCCACAGGCCGCCGAGGGAGCGCGAAATTGAAGCTCGCGACGCTCAAGGACGGAACTCGCGACGGGCGGCTCGTCGTCGTCAAGCGGGACAACTCCGCCTATGCGCTGGCCACCAACGTGGCCCTCACGCTGCAAGCGGCCCTGGATGACTGGGACGCGAAGGAGCCGCAGCTGCGTGCGCTGGCGCAGCAACTGGAAGCCGGCGCGGTGCAGAGCCGCCCGCTGGACGTGAAGGCGCTGCACGCGCCCCTGCCGCGCGCCTACGAATGGGTGGACGGCAGCGCGTACATCAACCACGTGATGCTGGTGCGCAAGGCGCGCAACGCGGAGCCTCCGGCCACGCTGCGCACGGATCCGCTGGTGTACCAGGGCGGCTCCGGCGACTTCCTGGCGCCCACTCAGGCCATCCCGCTGCGCGACGAGGCGTGGGGCCTGGACTTCGAGAGCGAGGTCTGCGTCGTGCTGGGCGACACGCCCATGGGCACGAAGGCCGAGGACGCGGACAAGCACATCAAGCTGGTGATGATCGCCAACGACGTGTCCCTGCGGAACCTCATCCCGGAGGAGCTGGCCAAGGGCTTCGGCTTCTTCCAGAGCAAGCCCGCCACCGCGTTCGGCCCCTTCGCGCTGACGCCGGACGAACTGGGCGCGGCGTGGACGGAAGGCCGCGTGCACCTGCGCATGCGCAGCACGCTCAACGGCCAGCTCGTGGGCGACGCGGACGCGGGCCCGGAGATGCACTTCTCCTTCCGCGACCTCATCCAGCACCTGACGCGCACGCGCGCCTTCACCGCGGGCACCATCCTGGGCAGCGGCACGGTGTCCAACGAGGACCGCTCGCGCGGCATCTCGTGCCTCGCCGAGCGCCGGATGATTGAGACCATCGACGAAGGGAAGCCGAAGACGTCCTTCATGAAGCCCGGGGACACCATCGAGATTGAAATGCTGGATGGCGAGGGGCACAGCCTCTTCGGCCGCATCTCCCAGACGGTGGTGAAGGCGCCATGAAGAACCTGAAGCTGCACAGTTATTGGCGCTCCTCCGCGTCCTGGCGCGCGCGCATCGCGCTGAACTGGAAGGGGCTCCCCTTCGAGTACCTGTCGGTGCACCTGCTCAAGGACGGCGGCCAGCAGTTCTCAGCGGACTACCGCGCGGTGAACCCCATGGCCCGCGTGCCCACGCTGGAGTGGACGGAAGCGGACGGGCAGGCGCGCAAGCTGTCCGAGTCCATGGCCATCCTGGAATACCTGGAGGAGCGCGTGCCCTCGCCCGCCCTCCTGCCCACCGACGCGTACCTCCGCGCGAAGGCGCGCATGCTGGCGGAGATGGTGAACGCCGGCATGCAGCCGTTGCAGAACACGTCGGTAACGCTGCGCATCAAGAACGAGCTGAAGGCGGACGAGAAGGCCTGGGCGGCGCACTGGAACGCGCACGGGCTGACGGCGCTGGAGGCGGCGGTGCAGGCGACGGCGGGGCGTTATTGTGTGGGGGACGGAGTGTCGTTCGCGGACGTGCTGTTGGTTCCGCAGCTCTACGGGGCCCGCCGGTTCGGTGTAGACCTGAAGCCCTATCCCACGCTGCTGCGGATTGAAGCGGCGTGCAACGAACTCCCCGCCTTCCAGGCGGCGCAGCCGGACCGGCAGCCCGACGCTCAGCCGGCGTAGTCACGAATCATCTTCTTCATCACCACGAGGAGTCAGCGACATGGCCAAGCAGGAATCGCTGGGCATCAAGGCCCTGGAGAGCATCCACTGGTACGTGCATGACCTGGAGCGCAGCCGCCAGTTCTACACGAAGGGGTTGGACTTCGCGGAGGTGGCGGTGTCCGGGCCGGAGCTGGACGCGCACGGCAAGCAGAAGTCCGCGCTGTTCCAGGCGGGTGAGATTGCCCTCGTCGTGAGCCAGCCCGTGGGCGAGGGCGGCCGCGCGTGGCGCTACCTGCGCAAGCACCCGGACGGCGTGGGCACGCTGAACTTCGAAGTGGAGGACGTGGAGAAGGCGTTCAAGCTGCTGGAGCAGCGCGGCGCCACGTTCATCACGGAGATCCAGCGCTTCACGGACGACGCGGGCGGAAAGCTGTCGTTCTTCTCCATCACGACGCCGTTTGGCGACACCACGTTCCGCTTCCTGCAGCGGGACAACTACAAGTCCATCTACCCGGGCTTCAAGGTGCACGCGCAGCCCAAGGGCGGCCAGAACAAGTACGGCTTCGACAAGCTGGACCACGTCACGTCGAACTTCCAGACGATGAAGCCCATGCTCCTGTGGATGGAGCACGTGATGGGCTTCGAGAAGTTCTGGCACATCGAGTTCCACACCGAGGACGTGGCGTCGCAGCAGAAGCGCGACCACGGCA
This sequence comes from Corallococcus sp. AB032C, assembly GCF_003668935.1. NCBI lineage: Bacteria > Pseudomonadati > Myxococcota > Myxococcia > Myxococcales > Myxococcaceae > Corallococcus > Corallococcus sp. AB032C. The sequence goes on from NZ_RAWP01000006.1 coordinate 149,309, forward strand.
GCGGCCTGAAGTCGGAAGTGATGTGGGATCCGAAGAGCGGCGTGAAGTTCGCGAACAACGAGCCCAAGTTCCCGTTCTTCAAGGCCAGCCAGATCAACATCTTCAACGAGGACCACCGCGGTGACGGCGTGCAGCACCTGGCCATCACGGTGAAGGACATCCTGTCCTCCGTGAAGGACATGCGGCAGAACGCGGGCATCCAGTTCATGCCCACGCCGGGCTCGTATTACGACGCGCTGCCGGAGCGCATCCAGCACATGGGCATCAAGAAGATCGACGAGGACATCAACGTCCTGCGCGAGCTGGAGGTGCTCATCGACGGTGACAAGGAGCGCAGCTACATGCTCCAGATCTTCATGAAGGACGCGGCGAGCCTCTACAAGCAGGCGGATGCGGGCCCGTTCTTCTACGAAATCATCCAGCGCAAGGGCGACCAGGGCTTCGGCGGCGGCAACTTCCGCGCCCTGTTCGAGAGCATCGAGCGCGCGCAGAAGGCCGAAGGGCGCGTGTAGTTTCGCGAGTGACCCGGCCGCGAAGTTCCGCGGCCGGGCTACCGCTCCGGTGGGCTTAGGGGTCGTACGGCTCGCACACCTGCAGCTCCATGATCCACTCCCGGAACGGGGTCCGGATGCCGCTCCGGCCCACCTGCCGATTGCAGACCAGGCAGATCTCCCTGCCCACCTGCGTCGTATAGGTGGCATCGCTGTAGTATTTGACGTGGAAGGTGGCCGCGCAGAGGTCCAGCGCATCCTCACGCGTCGAAAGTGAGATCTCCTCTCCCACGTCCGCGTCCGCTTCGACACCGCCGCAGCCCGCCAGCAGTCCCAACGACAGAAGTCCGCCGATGATGCACTTTCGCATTGTCCGCCCCGGTTGGAGTTGGCCCGTCTTTCAGGGATTGAAAGTCTATCATGGTTGCGTGAGATGAGGCGGGCTGCCAGGGCGGCATGCATCGCCTATCTTCACTCCATGCGAATGCTCATGGGGCTGTTTCTGGCGGGCGCGCTGGGGTGGGGTTGCCAGTCCGCCGACTACGGTGTGCAAGCGAAGGCGCCGCTGGACTGCAAAGCGACCTACGTGGCGTGTGGTTGTGGCTGCTGCGGCGGAGTGGAGCCGGAGGTGCAGTGTCTGTCCTGCGCGAACAAGGACGACCTCCAGGCGCTCATCCAGAAGGACCAGGAGGCGAAGAAGGATCCGCAGTGCGCCGTCATGGGCTGCTCCCCCGGCACGAAGTACGTGTACTGCGACGCGAATCCCCAATGAACCTCATTGAACCCGTCATGCTCGTGGGGGCCGCCATTGGAGGCGTGGTGGGGGCGGTGTGGGGCTTCGGGTCGGGAATCGGCTGGGCGGTGGCGGGACTCGTCGGAGGCGTCGTGCTGGGCCCCATCCTCTTGCTGCTGCTGCTGTTCGTCCTGGCGATGTTGATGACGCTGGTCACGAAAGGGCCGCGCGCGGTGCTGCGTGGCCTGTGGGGAATGCGTCCCCCTGAGCGCCCCTGACCACGCTTCGTCTATCCTCTCCCCATGACCTCGCCAACACAGCCCCGGGACTGGGACGAGTTGGAACACCGCACGAGCCCGGCGCCGGCCGCTCCTGTCCCCGGCGCACGACGACTGCTGGTGGTCGAGGACACCTTCGACATCCAGGGGCGCGGAATCCTTGTCGTTCCCGAGGTGGACCTGGGAGCGCGAGCTCAGATGGAGCTCCGTGTGGCGTTACGGCGGCCGGAGGGCGACGTCCTGCAAGCTGTCGCGCTGGCGCAGATTCCACTCGGCGGACGGTCACGTCCTCAGCATGTGCTCTGCTTCGGCACACTCTCCAAGCAGGACATTCCTCTTGGGACGGAGGTGTGGCTGCTCGGAGAGGTGGAGTCGACCTGAACGCCTGAGCTTCAGCCGCAGCTCTGGTAGCAGTCGTTGCGCGTGGTGACGCACTCAAGTGCGTCCTCCGCGGTCTTCGCAGCCCTCGTGCAGCTCAGGAACTCCCTGTAGCAGGCGTCCTCGCACGGCGGCAGCGCCTGGGCCTGCACGGGCGCCGCGCCCAGGTCGCAGCCCTCGAAGCAGCGGTCCTGGTCCTCCGCGCACCAGGCCTGCCGCTCGGGCGTCGTCGCGGTCCGCATACAGTGGTTGTAGATGGTGATGCAGGCGCGCTCACACGGCGGCGGGGCCATGGCCGTCACATCCTGTGTCTCCTGCGCCTCCTGCTCCACTCCGCCACAGCCCGCGAAGAAGCCCACCGACAGCACTGCCGCGATGAATGACAAACGCATGGAATGGTCCCTGGGGTGATTGCCGTGAAGTACGGCAAGCCCATTCTTGCGCTGTCCATGCCCTCAAGGGCAGACAGGGTGGCCCGGTTTTGAAAGGAATTGAACGCCGGGGCGCGTCATCCCCAGCGTCTCACCACCACCCCGCCAGCGCGTCCCGGTTCTTGAACATGATGAAGGCACCCATCACGACGAGGAAGAGGGAGAAGGCCCGCTTGAGGGCCGCCTGCGAGACGTAGTGGGTGGCCCAGGTGCCGACGAGGATGCCCGCCACGGCGATGGCCGTGAAGATGCCCAGGGAGAGCCAGGGCACCTGGACGTGGCCGAGGTAGCCGGCGAAGCCCACGAAGGAGTTGAGGGCGATGACGAGCAGGCTCGTGCCCACCGCCTGCTTCATCGGGAGGCCCGCCAGGAGCACCAGCGCCGGGACGATGAGGAAACCGCCGCCCACTCCGACGAGCCCCGTGAGCCCGCCCACGCCGAGCGCGGCCAGGGCCATGACGGGGAAGGACGCCTTGCGGGGCTCGGGCACGGGCGCGGACTCCTGGCGCGCGGCGAGCGCGGCCTCCTTGCGGCCGTTGCGGAACATGAAGAAGGCGGCCACGAGCATCACCGTGGCGAAGAGCAGCAGCTGCACGGCGCCCGAGACGAAGACGGACAGGCGCGCCCCCGCGTAGGTGCCCACCATGGCCACCGCCCCGAAGACGAAGGCCGCCCGGAGCCGCACGTTGCCCTTGCGCCAGTGGCCCGCCGCTCCGAAGAGGCTGGTGACGCCCACCACGGCCAGCCCCATGGCGATGGACTCCTTGGCCCCGAAGCCCAGGACGTACACGAGGATGGGGACGGTGATGATGGAGCCGCCGCCGCCGAGCAGGCCGAGCGACAGGCCGATGAGGGCCGCGAGCGAGAAGCCGAGGATGGGCATGGGGTCCGTTTCCGCTAGCCCTGGGGCGCGCGGGGTTCGCGCACGGCGAGCATCCCGCCCGCCAGGTTGTAGAGGTGCTTGAAGCCACGCTGGGCGAGCGCCTGCGCCGCCTTCGCGGAGCGCCCACCCGAGCGGCAGATGAGCAGCAGCGGTTGTTCCCGCGGCCACGACGCGGCCGCCGCCTCCAGCGTGCCCAGCGGGACGAACTCCGCTCCGGGAAGGTGGCTCAAGGGGCCCGTGAACTCGTCCGGCTCACGCACGTCGATGCGCCGCACCTCGGGGCCGAGCGTGTCGAGCTGCGAGGGCGTGAGGTCCTGATAGGGGTGATGGGGTGTCATGGCTTGCTCCTGTTGGGAAGGGCAGGGGACTTCAGGCCCCCTGCGGAGAAGGCGCCGTGTGCCCACAGGCGCGGTTGGCTGGGACGGCGACGTCGATCTTCCTGGGCTTGGGCAGGTGGAGGTTGTTCATCACCTCGATGAACTCCTCCCGGCTCCTGCCCGCGACGCGCGGGTTGTGTCGCTTCTCCTCGCCGATGCTCGTCACCAGGTGACCGTGGTAGTCGTGCGCGGGGTAGACGAGCGTTTCATCCGGCAGGCGGAAGAGGACGCGGGTGAGGCTGTCGTAGAGCTGGCTCGCGTTCCCGTTCTGGAAGTCGGTGCGGCCGTTGCCGCGCACGAGCAGCGCGTCCCCGGTGAAGACGCGGTCGCCCAGCAGGTAGCTGACGCTGTCGTCCGTGTGCCCCGGGGTGGCGAGCACCTGGAAGACGCGCTGCCCGACGCGCACCTCGTCTCCGTGGCCCACCTGGACGTTGGCGCAGGCGGCTCCTCCCTTGCTCCCCACCACCGTGGCCTGCGTGCGCTCGCGCAGCACTCCGGACGCGGTGACGTGGTCCGCGTGCACGTGGGTATCAAAGACGTGGGTGAGGGTGAGGCCCAGCTCGCCCACCAGTTTCAGATCCCGGTCGACCTGCTCGATGACAGGGTCGATGAGGACGGCCTGCCGCGTGGTCTCGTCGCCGAGGAGATAGGTGTAGGTCGAGGACTCTGCGTCGAAAAGCTGGCGGAAAATCATGTCGAAGCCTCCTGTCCTTGAGAGCCAGGGGTCAGGCAAAAGGATTCAGGGCCTTCCCCTGGCGGAATCCTCCACCTCCGAATCTGGCTCTTACAGGACATGATCTCCTCCCTCCTCCCTCCCCTCCTGGGTGGGGCGCTCATCGGCCTGAGTGCCTCCTTGCTCCTGTTGGCCAATGGCCGGGTCGCCGGCATCAGCGGCGTGGTGGGCTCGCTGCTGGCCCCCGTGCGCGGGGATGTCGCCTGGCGCGTGCTCTTCCTCGCCGGACTGCTCACCGGGGGCCTGCTGCTGGCGTGGCTGCGCCCTGGCTCCTTCCCGGCCCCCACGTCCTTGAGCGCGGGCGGCGCCTTGCTGCTGGTGGGGGCCGGACTGCTGGTGGGGTTCGGCTCGCGGCTGGGCAACGGCTGCACCAGCGGGCACGGCGTCTGCGGCATCAGCCGCGGCTCGGCCCGCTCCATCGCGGCCACGCTCACCTTCATGGCCAGCGGCGTCCTCACCGTCTTCCTGATCCGCCACGTCCTCTAGGGAAAGCCCTCCATGCGTTCAAACATCAGTGCGTTTCTCAGCGGCCTCCTCTTCGCCATCGGCCTGGGCATCAGCGGCATGACGGACCCGGCCAACGTCCTCGGCTTCCTCGACATCGCGGGGGATTGGGATTACCGGCTCGCGTTCGTGATGGGCGGCGCCATCGCCGTGCACGCGGCGCTGCGGCCCCTCATCCTCGGACGTGAGCGGCCCCTGTTCGCCGCGAAGTTCCCCACGTTCTCCGCCCGCGGGGTGGACCGCGGGCTCCTCGTGGGCGCGGGCCTCTTCGGCGTGGGCTGGGGGCTCGGCGGCTACTGCCCTGGCCCCGCGCTCACCTCGCTCGCCACCGGTGCGACGCAGTTGCTCGTCTTCGTGCCCGCCATGTTCGCCGGCATGTACCTTGCTCAAGGACCGCGAGCGTGGAGGAGGCGACCGGGTGATGTCGACGCGAACCGATGAGCAGCTGATGGAGGCCGCGCGCGCTGGCGACGACAAGGCGCTGGATGAGGTCCTCGCCCGCCACGAGAAGCAGGTGTACCGCTTTGGCCTGCGCATGTGCGGCTCGGAGGAGGACGCGAAGGAGGTGCTCCAGGAGACGCTGCTCGCGGCCTTCCAGGGCATCCACTCGTTCCGGGGCGACGCGGAGCTGTCCACGTGGCTGTATCAGGTGGCCCGCACGCACTGCCTCCGCCTGCGCCGCAAGCGCGCCGGAGCGCCCGAGGAGTTCCAGCCCCTCGACTCTCCCGCGGCCATCCACGTCGCCGCGGAGGCTGCCACCCCGGACGTGGTGTCCCATGCGCGGCAGATGGGGGAGGTGTTGCAGGCGGCCATCCTCGCGCTGCCGGAAGCCCACCGGGAGGTGCTCATCCTCCGGGACGTGGAGGGCCTGCCGGCGGAGGAGGCGGCGAAGGTGGTGGGCATCGAGGTGCGGGCGCTCAAGAGCCGGCTGCACCGCGCGCGGCTCCAGCTGCGCGAACACCTCTCCACGCTGATGGGGGAGGGCTCCGAGGAGCAGGCCCCGGCGTGCCCGGAGCTGGCGCGGGAGCTCTCCGAGTTCGCCGCGCAGGAGGTGGACCAGGCCACCTGCGTGCGTCTGGAGGACCATCTGTCGCGCTGCCCGCGCTGTACCGAGGCGTGCGACTCGCTCAAGCGCACGGTGTCCCTGTGCCGGCGCATTCCAGGGGATGCGGTGCCCGCGCCCGTGCGCGCGGCGGTGCGCCAGGCGCTGTCTCAGGCTACGAGGCCGTGAAGGGCAGGGCGGCCACCGTGACGGTGCCCGCGCCTTCGCCCAGCGTCAGCTCCGTGCCCGGCTCCAGCGAGTCGCGGTGCACGTAGCCCAGCGCCACCCGCTGACCCTTCACCGGGGACGTCACCACGCTCGTGACCCAGCCCACCTTCTTCTCCCCGCGGCGCAGCTCCGTGCCGGGCGCCACGTCCTGCTCACCCAGCAGCAGCCCCGCCAGCTTGCGGTTCATGTGCCCGCGGAAGGTGGCCCGGGCGATGACCTCCTGCCCGATGTAGCACCCCTTGTTGTAGGAGATGGCGTTGGTGAGGTTCGCCTCCAGGGGGATGGTGGTGTCCACCATGTCCTGCCCGTAGCGCGGCACCCCCGCCTCCACCCGCACCCGCTCCAGCGCGTCGAACCCCAGCGGCTTCAGCCCGTGTGCCCCGCCGGCCTGGACCAGCGCCGCCCACACCGCCTCCAGCCCCGCGCGCGGCACCAGCACGTCCACGCCGGACAGCCCGCCCGGCAGCGCCGTCCCCAGCAACCACACCTCCTGGCCGGCGAGGGTGGCCTTGCGGCTGGACAGGGGCGCCGGAAGCTCCGAGGGGCCGCCCGGGACGGCGGCCAGCACCTGGGCTGTCCGGGGACCGAGCAGCTTGAGCCAGCCCTGGTCCGGGGTGCCGTCGTGCAGCTCCGCGTCCTCGGAGATGAGGTATTTGTCCAGGAACTCCCGCACCTTGGCGCCCAGGCCGGGCTCCAGGTCCAACAGGAGGTCGCCCTCCCGCTTGAGGATGCGCGCATCTCCCACCATGGAGCCCTTCACCGTGAGGAAGGCGGCATAGGCGGCCGAGCCCACCGGGAGGTTCTTCACCTCCTGGGTCACCATGCCGTGGAGGAAGGAGGCGCGATCCTCCCCCGTTATCCGGAGGATTTCGCGGTAGGACGCATCGTGCAGTGCCACTGCGTCACGGGCCGCGCCATACTCCGCGCCCACGTCTCCATACCCGGCCACGACCTCGCGGCCGCCCACCGAAATGAAGCGGGCACCCACCTGCTCGTGAACAAAATGCAGCGTCAGCGGTTCCATGCCCGTCGCTATATAGAGGCGCAGGAGCGGATGCCACGATGGATGTGAAGCAGCTTTCGGCCTTCCAGGGCTTCTCCTTGGAGAAGCTCCAGAAGCACTCCGTCTTCCAGTCGGGTCGCTTCTTCCTCGACGTCTACTGCCTGGCCCCGGGCCAGGCGCAGAAGCCCCACCGGCATGCCACGTCCGACAAGGTGTACCTCGTGCTGGAGGGAAGCTGCCGCTTCCGCATCGGCGACGAGGAAGCGGCGCATGGCCCCGGCTCCACCCTTTTCGCCCCCGCGGGCATCGAACACGGCGTCGTCAATGACGGCCCGGACAACGCCCGCCTCCTCGTCCTGATGACCCCCCCTCCGGAGCACGCATGAGCAAGAAGGCCCCGACCCCGGCCGCCCCCGTTCCCACCCGTGGCGCACTCGCGCTGCTGGCGCTGGGACTCGTCACCAGCGGGCTCGCCGTCTATCAATGGCTGGAGTTGCTCACGGTGCGCGCGGGCGGCTCCACCGCCTGCAGCATCAGCGAGACCGTCAACTGCGCCACCGTCTGGAACTCGGACTTCGCCAGCGCCGTGCACGACACGCTGGGCATCCCCATCGCGGGCCTGGGCCTGGTGTGGGGCCTGGCCGCCGTGGGCCTCTCCGCGCTGTACCTCGCGTGGGCCAAGGCGGGCCGCGATGTGCGCCCGGCCACCAACGGACTGCGCCTGCTGGCGCTCGCGGGCGTCGTCTCCATCATCGTCTTCGCCGCCGTCAGCGCCCAGCTGGGCGTGGTGTGCCCCACCTGCATGGGCACCTACGCGCTGGTGCTCGTCTTCACCGGCGTGGCGTGGCGCGGCCTGCCCGGCCCCCTGATGCCCCAGGCGGGCGAGTGGGGCGACACGCTCAAGTGGACCGTGGGCATCTCCGCCGTCGCCTTCGTGGCCATGCAGATGCCCGGCCGGGCCACGCCGCACGCGCCGAAGGCCGGCGCCTTCCTGCCGCCGGTGGCCTCCACGCAGGCGCCGAACACGTCCGGCTCCAACTCCCCCATGCCGCCGCCCCCGCCCGCGCCGCCCGCCACGCTGGGAGAGTTCATCGCCAGCCTGGAGCCGCAGCAGCGCCAGTTCCTGTCGGATGCGCTCGCCGTGTATCGCGCGGCCACGCCGAAGCTCGCGGCCTATCCGTCGCGCGCCCTCTACGGCCCGGCGGACGCGCCGGTGAAGGTGCTGGAGTGGACCGACAGCAAGTGCCCCCACTGCAAGATGCTGGTGGAGGAGCTGGCCGCCATCAAGCAGCACGCGCCCCAGGGCATGCTGTCCGTGGAGGCGCGGCAGTTCCCGCTGGACGGCCAGTGCAACCCGGCCATCCCCAACCGCGGTCCGGACGCGCTCAGCGTGCGCTGCGCCGCGGCCCGGGCCACGGTGTGCCTGGAGGGCGCCAAGGACTTCTGGACGCTGCGCGAGAGGCTCTTCGCCGCGCAGGCCTTCCTGGACACCGACAAGGTGATGGAGATCGCCAGCTCCGGCTCCGTGGCTCGCCCGCAGCTGGAGGCGTGCATGACTGCGCCGGAGACCATCGGGAAGCTGCGCCAGGATGTCGAGTACGCGATGCGCTTCAACATCCAGGGCACGCCGCTGGTGCTGGTGAACGGCCGTGAAGTGCCGCCGTTCGCGCCGCTCATCTACGCGCTGGTGCTGGCGAGCGGAAACCCCGACGCCCCCGCCTTCAGCGCCCTGCCGCCTCCGCGCTCGCGGGGCACCGGCTCCCCCGGCCACGAGGGCCACGCCCACCCGTAAGGGGACAGGAGCGCGAAGGACGCCATGGGCAAGCGCGACAAGAAGGACGAGGCCCCGCCGCCGGGGCCCTTCAACAACCCCTTCGCCGCCCTGTCCGCGCAGCGGGACGCGCTGCCCGTGGGAGCGCCTCCGCCCCCGCCCCGGGAGAAGCCGGAGCCCAAGGGCCCCGCGCGCGCCGTGGTGCGCATGGAGCGCAAGGGCCGGGGCGGCAAGGAGGTGACGGTGGTGGAGCAACTGGGGCTGTCCGCCGCCCAGCTGGACACCTGGCTCAAGGCGCTCAAGGGCGGCCTGGGCTGCGGTGGAGTGGTGGAGGAGGACGCGCTGGTGTTGCAGGGCGACCAGCGCGAACGGCTTCCCGCGCTCCTGGAAGCGCGAGGCGTGCGCAAGGTCATCGTCGGCTGAAAACAGGAAGGGGGCCGGAGGAGAACCTCCCGCCCCCTTCGAAGCACCGCCTGCGCTGGACTACAGCGCGGCGATGATGGCGTCGGTGAACTCGCGCGTGGTGGCGCTGCCGCCCAGGTCGCCGGTGCGCACCTTCGCCTCGCCGCCGTAGACCTTCTGGATGGCGTTGGCCATGCGCTGGGACGCCTCACGCAGGTCCAGCCACTCCAGCATCATGACGGCGGACATCATCAGCGCGGTGGGGTTCGCGATGCCCTTGCCCGCGATGTCCGGGGCGGTGCCGTGCACGGCCTCGAAGACGGCGGTGCGCTCGCCGATGTTGGCGCCCGGCACCATGCCCAGGCCGCCCACCAGGCCCGCGCACAGGTCGCTGACGATGTCGCCGTACAGGTTCTCCAGCACCATCACGTCGAAGCGGGTCGGGTCCTTCACCAGCTGCATGCAGAGGTTGTCGACGATGACCTCGTCGTACGCGACCTCCGGGAACTCGCGGCTCACCTTGCGGCAGCAGTCCAGGAAGAGGCCGTCCGACAGCTTCATGATGTTCGCCTTGTGGATGGCGGACACCTTCTTGCGGCCGTTCTTCTTGGCGTACTCGAAGGCGAAGCGGGCGATGCGCGTGGACGCCTTCTCCGTGATGACCTTGATGGCCTCCACGACGCCCGGCACCACGATGTGCTCCAGGCCCGCGTAGAGGTCCTCGGTGTTCTCACGAACGACGACCAGGTCGACGTTCTCGTAGCGCGTCTTGACGTTGGGGACGCTCTTCACCGGGCGCAGGGACGAGTACAGGTCCAGCCGCTTGCGCAGGCCCACGTTCGCGGAGGGCAGGCCGCCACCCACGACGGTGCCGGTGGGGCCCTTGAGCGCCACGCCGCTGCGGAGCACGGCCTCCACCGTCTCGTGGGGCAGGTTGGTGCCGAACTTGGCCACCACCTCCGTGCCCGCGTCCTTGAACTCGAACTCCAGGGGGACCTTGAGGGCTTCCAGGACGCGGATGGTGGCCGCCGAAACCTCGGGACCGATGCCGTCGCCGTTGATGACCGTCACAATGCGCGTGTTCGCCATGGGGGCGGTTCACACCACAAATCCGGGAGGGCCGGAAGGGCGAAAGCACCCGGGATTCACCCCTGGGCATGGCCCCCATCAGCCCGGGTGGTCCGTCCGGCCGCCCGGCAGGGGGCCTTGGCTGACCCGCCCGGGGGCGTGACGGCGGGAGCGGGCCCCGGCCAGGGGGGCGTCCAACGCATGTGTCGAACGTGTATCGCGCCCCCAAGCCCAGGCGTCTGTCGTTGCCTTCGGGGCAACGGCTGAACTTGCCGTTTGTGGTCTGCGCGTCCTCACGGCGCCAGGCGCTCCCTCGACGTCCCCTCTGGCGCGCGGGGTGAAGAGGCCCGGCACGCATCGTGCTCATGGGCTGCGGCGTCCGGGCCCTGCTGGCCCGTGCGTTCCCCGAGATGAGGCTTTCATGAGTTCGCGCAGAACCCCTGTCCGGCTGCCGCACCCCGTGCGCTGGGCCATGCTGTCCACCCTGTCGCTGGCGGCCCCCCAGGCGCTGGCGGCCCCCTGCACCCAACCCACGCTGACCGAGTGCTCCGGCGTGGACTACCGCGCGTCCTCGTGCGGCCAGGAGAACGACTCCTATTGCCAGGGCCTGATGGAGTCCGAGTGGAAGGCCCGCTACACGTCCGCGCCCAAGCGCACCGCGCTGCTGCCCGACAGCATGGGCGGCGGTGTGGAGTCGGTGGCCGTGCAGCCCAACGCCGTCCTCAACACGCTCTTCTCCGGTTCGGATGAGTCCGTCGTGGGCCAGGTGCAGCGCGGCCAGGTGCTGGCGCGCAAGGACTACAAGAACCTCACCAAGGTGGAGCAGGCGTACAACAAGCAGCGCAACGAGTGGGACGCCAACGGCGTGCTGGAGCGCTCGTGCCAGGAGTTCGTGCACGAGAAGCACTACGACTTCAGCCGCTTCGAGCAGAACGCGGGCCGCTTTGGCGACGACTTCCGCGCGCAGTTCACCGCGGCCTACGGCTCTGGAGGCATCGCGGAGCGCACGCTGTTCAGCAAGGACGGGGTGAAGCAGGCGCCCCTCTGGGATGGCAAGACGCGCGTGGAGAAGAACGCGTACTTCCGCTTCGTTCCGGGGCCGTACCCCAAGGGCGCCAAGGGCTACGTCTTCACCTCCGAGGCGGCGCTGAAGGCGAACAACGTGGAGGCCCGTCAGGCGGTGCTGCCCTCGGACGCGTGGCACCAGGCCCTGAGCAAGTCGCTGAGCAAGGTCGCCGACGACGTGCTCAACGATTCTCAGCAGCGCCAGGAGGCCTTCTCCGCCCTGCTGGAGCGGCGCAACGCCGTCTACGCCGGCTGGCAGCGCGAGTCGGAGATGCTGCGCAGCCGCGACTTCAGCACGGTGGAGCTGGATGAGAGGGTCGCCGAGCAGCTGTACGGTCTGGACAAGCAGTTGGAGGAGTCGCTGGTGAAGGCGGACTCCGAGGGCTGCCTCGACACCAGCAAGGCCACGGCGTGTGACTGGAGCCCTCGCCGCTACAAGGCCATGGTGGACGCGGTCATGGTGCCCCGCCGCGAGGCGGACCTGCGCCAGTGCCTCACCGTCACCGGCAACGACTTCGGCGCGGAGAGCTTCATCCGCAACGCGGACCGGCTGAAGATCAAGGGCCTGGACCAGAAGGACTACACGCTCAACCCGACGCTGGTGAATGCGTACGTCAAGGCCATGGCGGAGTACCTGGCGCAGCAGGCGGCGAATCAGCAGCCGCCCACGAACCCGGTCACCATGACCAAGCGCCAGGCGCAGGACTTCTCCGCGGGCGGCTACGCGGGTGACAACAACTTCGGCGGTGGCTATTCGCTGCGCGCGGGCTGGGAGCTGTCCACGCCCGGCTCCGCGTTCACCGGCAACTGGTGCGACACCAACGCCGCCATCTTCAGCGAGCTGGGCCTCTACGCGAACGTGTTCAGCCCGGTGCGCACGGAGATCGCCTGGCTGTCCGGCCGCGCGTCCACGCAGCCCTCCGCCATCCGCGTGGAGCTGGGCGCGCGCGTGCTCGGCAAGTCCGTCTTCACGTTCGACAAGTCCTACCCGGCGCGCTTCACCTTCATCGAGCGCAAGCCCTTCGTGGACAAGGACGCGGCCAAGGCGAGCGCCACCTTCATGGTGTGGTTCATCCCCGTGACGGTGAGCGGCGGCCTGTCCGTGGAGGTGGGCATCGCCACGTCGATGGGCGGCGCCCTGGGCCGTGACTGCGCGCGCAACCTCATCACGCTGGACCTGCTGGGCAGCATCGGGCCCTACGCGTCCGCCAACGGCTTCGTGTCGCTGGCCATCGGCATCCCGGGCTTCCAGATTGGCGTCCGCGGAACGCTGACCATCCTGAGCTTCAGCCTGCCGCTGGAGGGCCGCATCGGCGTCGCGCTGAGCTCGCCCACGCACCCGACGAACCCCAACACGCTGTTCCTGGGCCTGGGCACCAGCCTGAACATGACGCTGCGCTCGCTGGATGGCCGGCTCTCCGTGTTCGCGGAGCTGGGCTTCCTGAAGGGCGAGTTCCCCATCGTGTCGTGGCAGGGCTTCGGCACCAGCACGCAGCTCTTCAACGACCAGCATTACCTGCCGCTCGCGCAGCTCTACTAGCCGCGCTCTCGCATGCCCCCCGGGGCTGGCTTCAACGGCCCCGGGGGAGTGGTTCCCCTCTTCTTTCGACTTCTTGCTTTGGGAGTGTTTCATGCGTCGCTCGACCCTCGTTCGTGGCGTGGCCGGTCTGGGTGCCCTGGTGTGCCTGGGGGCGCTGCCCTTCTGGCTGTCCGTACCGTCCCCGTCCGCCGCGACGGTGGAGTCCTCCGAGTCCTCCCACCGGTTGCCGCTGTTCCGCTGGCGCGTGGGCGAGGCGCACACCTTCCACCTCGTCTGGGATGACCTGACGCGCGTGGCGCTGCCCATGCCGGGGCCGGACGCGAAGACCCAGTCGCTGGAGGGCGTGCTGCACCTGGACGGCGAGCTCTCGCTCCAGGCGCTGGAGACGCGCGCGACGGGCACCCGGCTGCGCCTGACGCTGCGCCGGCTGGGGCGGCACGAAGCGGTCCTCTCCGGACAGGCGCTGCTGCCCGACGCGGCGGCGCTCCAGGCCCACCTGCCGGACACTTCTAGCGCGTGGCTGGAATTGGACGCGCGCGGCGCGCTCCAGGCGGTGCGCTTCTCCGAGGCCGAGCCCCCGCTGTTCCGCCAGTTCGCGCAGACGCTGGCGGCGGAGCTGTTCCCCTCCGCGCTGCGCGATGAGCCGTCGTGGACGGCCACCGAGTCCACGCAGACGGGCGAGGTGGAAGCGGCGTTCGCCTTCGAGCCTGGGGACACCTCGCGGCTGACCCGCCGGAGGACGCGCTACCAGAGCCTGCGCGCGGCGGGCGCGGCGACGGTGGCGAAGCAGGAGCTGGGTTCGCTCACGACCTTCGACCGCGACGCGGAAGGACACCTCGTCGCCATCTCCCAGGACGAGGTGCTGGACGCGCTGGGCACGGACGGGAACGTGCTGGTGTCCAAGCGGCTGCGCCTGCGGCTGACGTACCAGTCGCGGGAGATGCAGCCCCTGCCTCCTTCGGATGAGCAGAAGCTGGTGGTGCGCACGCCGTCGCAAATCGCCTTCGAGACGGATCCGGAGATGGCGGCACTGCGCGGCCAGGCGGACGGGATGACCGTGGACGAGCTCCTGGAGACGCTGGAGGACGCCACCAGTCCGGATGCCATCGCGGGGCTGGACGTGTTCGCGCGGCGGGCCATCGCGGCGCTGCAACTGGAGCCGAAGCGCTGCCAGGAGTTGACGCGGCTGTTCCTGAAGCCGGGCACGCATCCGGGCATGCGCGAATTGATGCTGGACCTGCTGGTGGGCGCGGGCCACCCGCAGGCGCAGGCCACGCTGCGCACGCTCCTCCAGGCGCCAGAGGCCCGGGAGCACGCGGGCGCGTACGTGATGATGGTGCAGCGCGCGGGGTTCGTGACGAAGCCGGAGCCGGAGATGGGCGTGATGCTCAACGGGCTGCTGGACCGCGCCCGGACGGAGCACGACGTCCCGGTGGAGCGGGCCACGTCGTACGCGCTGGGGGCCTGGTCCTCGCGCTTGAACCCGGGGTCGGCGGAGGCGCGAGCGGCGGTGCGGACGCTGGAGAACGCCGTGGCCCAGGCGCCGGGGGACGAGGACCGGTCGCACGCGCTGCGCGCGCTGGGGGGCACGGCGGCGGAGCGGCTGGTGGACGTGGTGCCGCCGCACCTGCGCGCGGAGTCCCCGGACGTGCGGGCCGCGGCGGCGGATGCGCTGCGCCAGGCTCCGCAGGAGCTGGCCACGCGACTCTTGCTGGACGCGCTGGGGACGGAGAAGGACCGGAGCGTGCAGCGGGCGCTGCTGGACGCGCTGAACACGCGGCCTCTCGACGCCGGTGCGCTGGAGCACCTGCGGGCGTGGGTGGTGGCCGGAGGGCTGGCGGCGGGCGAGGAGCCCGCGCTGCTGGCGGTCGCGGCCCAGCACCTGGAGGGGGGCACGCCCGTGTTCCAGATGCTCCAGGCGATCGCGCTGCGGCCAGACCTCCAGGCGCCCACGCGCGCCCGGGTGATGTCGCTGATGGCGCAGCTAGGCGCGCAGCTCGGCGGCTAGCGTCAGGGGTCGAACGGGGCGGGCGGGCGCGGCGCGTTGGCGCGCGCGCCCGGGGGCCGCGGGCGCTTGCGGCGCTGGATGGCGTAGGGCCGGTAGAAGGCCTCCCACATCGCCGCCCGGCGTCCGCGCGGCCGGGTGCGCAGTTCGCCCAGCGGCGACCGGATGAAGAAGGACGCGGTGAAGAGGTACGCCGCCGCCACGGTGAGGAACAGCAGCGCGGCCATCACCACCGGCCCCGGAATCCAGGCCACGTGCGCCCGGTCCACGAAGTCCCCGAAGTCGCGCGGCGGACGCGGGTGGCTGTAGACCTTGAAGAACCAGGTCACCAACAGGACGATGAGGATGGGCCCGTACGCGCGGTTGAGCCGCGTCGCGATGGCGGACACCAGCGACAGCTGGATTTGCGGCCGGGACATCTCCACCGCCAGCTCCCGCAGCGCGTCTGGATCCACCGGCTCGCGCCGCAGCATCGGCGCCCACCAGCCGTCCTCCAACAGGCGCACGCGGCGGTTCCACAGGTCGTAGTAGCGGTAGCGCCGCGCCTCGATGAGCAGGAAGGACACCACCATCCAGATGCCCACCAGGAACGTGACGTGCGAGCTCTCCGGCGACGCGAAGCCGAAGGAGATGACCGCCGCCGTCGTGGTGAGCGCCCAGTTCGTCGTCGTGTCCAGCCGCGTGCGCCACGTGTCCGAGCGGCTCAGCTCGCCACGGAAGAGCTGCGCCATGGCCTGCTGAGAGATCTCAGGCTGCTCCAGGTCGTTCTTCCTGTGCTCCTTCGTGCTCATCCGTGCCTGGAAAGGTGGGGACGACCGCTCGCCTTTGCCAGGGCGGCCGGGCAGGCGGGCGCTCGGGACCCGTGATGGAGGCGTTCGTGTGGAACGCCTGACATTGCCGCACCGCGAGGAGACGGGGGGCGGGTGGCTGGACGCCTGGAGCGTGCGCATCGTGCGCCCTTGAGCGTGCCTTCTTCCGATACCGCCATCGCCGCGCTGTCAGCCCTGCTCTCGGACGAGGGCGAGCGCATCACGCGCCTGTGGTCCAAGCGCCTGCGCGCGGAGACGTACGAGGTGGAGGTCCCCGGCAGGGACCTGCGCGCACCGCTGCGCTATCTGTTGGATGAGCTTGCCCGGCTGCTCGAGGACCGGGGTGAGGACGCCGTGCGGCTGTGGCCGGAGGTGGTGCGTTCGCACGGGGCCTTCCGGTACGACCAGAACTTCGAACCCGAGGACCTGACCCGCGAGTTCAAGTCGCTCCAGGAGGTGCTGCTCTACGTCTATGCGCGCCGCAACGGAGGCGTCATCCACGCGGACGTGGCGGAGCTGGTGTCGGAGCTGGTGTGGGAGGCGGACGCGTCCGCGCAGGCCTCCTACGCGCGCGTGCTCAAGACGGAGGAGGTGCGCTTCCGCGAGGCGGCGGTGATGGAGTCGGTGCTCAACCACGTGGAGGTGGGCATCCTGCTGGCGGAGACGGATGGCACGGTGTCCTTCGCCTCGCCGCCGGTGAGCCGCCTGATGGGCGTGCCCATGCGCGCGGTGGTGGGCGCGCGAGCCACCGGCTCGCTGGGCCCCGTGCTCACCCAGGTCAACGCGCGGCACCCCACGGGTGAGCCCTTCAAGGTGCAGGACATGCCCTTCCTGCGCGCGCTGCGTGAGAAGGCGCCGGTGCGCGGCGTGATGATGCAGGTGGAGCGCCCCGGCGGCGGAGACGCCACGCTGGAGATGAGCGCCACGCCGGTGTGGGAGGAGGACCAGGTCCTGGCGGGCGTCATCCAGACCTTCAGCGATCGCACCGAGGCCGCGGTGAAGACCAAGGCCCTGGAGAACGCGCACGGCGAGGTGCGCAGGCTCCAGGGACAGCTCCTGCGGCGCACCCGGCAGCAGGCGCTGGGGCAGCTGGCGAGCGGCGCCGCGCACGCGCTCAACAACTTCCTCAACGTGCTGCGGCTGCGCATCACGCTGTTGCAACGCGAATACAAGCCCGAGCACGTCGACGCGCTGGACAAGACGGTGCGCAACATTGGCGAGCTGGTGGCGCGGCTGCAGGAGTTCAACGTGCAGCGCACCGAGGAGCACCTGGGCAACGTGCCGGTGGACCAGACGGTGCGCGAGGCGCTGGAGCTGGCTCGGGGCGAGCTGGAGCAGCGCGAGCACCCGGTGCACACGGAGCTGGACCTGGGCTTCCCGTGGGGCGTGAAGGCGGACGCGGGCTTCTTCCGCGAGCTCATCGTCAACCTGATGCTGTCCGCGCGCGACCGCATGGAGGGCGGCGGCACGCTGGTGATTCGCTCCCGTCCGGCGGCGGAGGACTGGCTGGACCTGCGCATCGAGGACGGGGGAAAGCCCTACGCGCAGGACGAACTGGCGGGCCTGTTCGACCCGCTGCGCAGGGACCCGGGGGCGCCGCAGTTCTCGCTGTTCCTGGCGGTGGCGCGCACGCAGGTGCAGCGCTGGGGCGGAGAGCTGACGGTGGAGAACCGTCGTGACGGCTCGGGCGCGAGTTTCCTCGTGCGGCTGCCGCGCTTCCGCGATGTTTCAGCGGGCGAGCCTGTGTCCGCCGAGCCGTCGCCAGCGCAGCCGGCGGGACGCATGCCGCGCATGCCCGGGCGCGCGCGCCGCGTGCTGGTGGTGGACGATGATTTGGACAACGCGCGGATGATGGCGGAGGTGCTGGGCGAGGAGGGCTACGAAGTGCAGGTGGCGCACAGCCCGGACGTGGCCCTGCGCATCTGGGAGAAGCACCCCTACGACGCCGCGCTGCTGGACGCGGTGATGCCGGAGATGACGGGCTGGGAGCTGGCGCGCGAGCTGCGGCAGCGCACGCCCCAGGCCCTGCTGGCCATCGTCACCGGCATGGACGTGCGGGGACAGAACCGCGCGAGCCTGGCGCAGGTGGATGCCGTGTTCCGCAAGCCCATCGACGTGGGCGCCCTGGACGACTTCCTCTCCCAGAGCCGGAACGAGGATGAGTCCTCCGAGCAGGAGAGCCCGCACGACACAACGCATTGACGGGCCTGGAACTTCTTCCCGCCGAAGTGAGGACGTGGGGCTGGGCGCTCCGGATGTGGGCCATTAGAGTCCGCGCGTGATTTCCCCGGCGGAACTGGAGCGCCTGCGCCGCAAGGTGGAGGCGGGTGAAGTGCTCAGCGGCGCGGAGCTGGAGGCGCTGCGTGACGAGGCCGCGCGCACGCCTGGACCCACGCTGCGCCTCACCGTGGCGCATGCGCTGGTCAACGCGGACGCGGAGCGCGAAGCCCTGCCGTTGATGCAGGCCCTGCGGCGTGACTTCCCCAAGGAACTCCAGGTGCGCCTGGGGCTCGCGCGAGCGCTGCTGGGGCTGGAGCGGCACCGGGAGGCAGAATCCGAGCTGCGGGAAGCGCTGGTCCTGAGTCCCGGTGACCCGGAGGCCCTCAAGGTGCTGGCCGTGCTCGCGCTGCGGCAGGGAGAGGGTGCGCGCGCCCGCGCCTACGTGGCGGAGGCCGTGGAGCGGGACCCCTTCGACGCGGAGGCGAAGCTGCTGCGCGCGGAGCTGGAGGCCGCGGACCTGCCTCCGCCGCCCGCGCCCGAGGAGCAGGTGCTGCGCCCGGAGTTCACCGCCGCGCTGACCGCCGCGTTGGGACGCGCGGGCGTGGCGTTCCGGCGCCAGGGCCGCGACCTGCTGGTGAAGCTGGCCTCGGGTGGCGTGGGTCGCGTGGACGTGGGCTCGCTGTATGCCGCGTATCAGGAGGCACCGGGCACGCAGGGGCTCACCGCGCACGTGGAGGCGCTGGCGTCGAGGCTGGGCGGATTGTCCTCGGGCGTGGGGCCCACGGGGATGTCATTGGACGCGCTGCGCCCGGTGCTGCGGCCCCAGGGCTTCGTGGCGGGGACCCAGGGCGCGCTGTTCCGTCCAGGGCCCGCGGGGCTGGAGGTCTTCTACGTGCTGGAGGACGCGGAGTTCGTGCGCTACCTGCCGGCCTCCGCGCTGAATGAAGCAGGGCTCACGCTTGATGCGGTGGACGCGGCGGCGTGGCACAACCTGGAGCTGAGGCCCGCGGATGTGCGGCCCGTCGTCATCGACCAGGGCGAGGTGCGGCTGGCGGAGGCGTTCTCCGGCATCTGGGCGGTGACGGGCGGCGACGGGCATGACGGCGCACGGCTGCTGACGAAGGCACAGCGCCGCAGGCTGGATGCCGCCACGGGCGGAGGCCCGCTGCGTGTGAGCCTGGGCCGGCGCGAGGTGGCGCTCCTGTGCCGCGACTCGGATGGTGAATCGGTGAGGAGGCTCGCCACGCTGGGGCACGCGCCGGACGGGGTGCCCGGGTCATTCGTGCTGGAGGGTGATGTGTTGCGGAGCGCGTGACCTACGCGCCGAGCGCCCGCTGATACGCCTTCAAGTCCTGCTCGCTGAAGAGGACCACGGTGACGCGCTCCAGCTCCGGCCGCCGCGCCAGGGCCGCGCGGATCTCCCGCAGGGCGATGGGCGCGGCCCGTTCAATGGGGAAGCCGT
Source organism: Corallococcus sp. AB032C (assembly GCF_003668935.1). NCBI lineage: Bacteria > Pseudomonadati > Myxococcota > Myxococcia > Myxococcales > Myxococcaceae > Corallococcus > Corallococcus sp. AB032C. The sequence continues at coordinate 168,732 of NZ_RAWP01000006.1, forward strand.
AGGCGCCCGTGGAGATGGCGGGGAACGCCACCGTGCGCAGCCCGTGCTGCTCCATCAGCGCGAACGTGCTCCGGTAGCACGAGGCCAGCAACGCGTCCTCGTCGCGGTCCCCGCCCCACCACGAAGGACCCACCGCGTGGATGACGTGGGCCGCGGGCAGCCGGTAGCCCTTCGTGATGCGGGCCTCTCCGGTGGGACAGCGGCCCACGGTGCGGCACTCCGCGAGCAGCTCCGGCCCCGCCGCGCGGTGGATGGCCCCGTCCACGCCGCCGCCACCCGACAGTCCGGAGTTCGCCGCGTTCACGATCGCGTCCGCCGTGACGCGCGTGATGTCTCCCTGGAGTAGCTCCAACCGTTCCGTCATCCCGCGCTCCCCACCGGCAAGGTCTCCACGAACCGCACCTCACGGAAGCCCAGCGTGAGCAGCAGCCCCCGCAGCGAGCGCTCCGCGGACTGACGCGCCTTCTCCTGGAGGCGCCGGTCCTGCCGCACCTCCTTTTCAAACGCCAGACGCGCCTTCTCCAGCAGCTGCGCTGTCTGCGCGCTGTCCAGGTTGGAGTCGATGATTTCCGTTTCACCGGGCCGCAAGGCCACCGTCACTTGCATCGGAGGCAGCAGCACGTCCACGCGCGTGCCCACGGCGCGCAGGTGGCTCGCGTCGAAGCGCTGGAAGTCGAAGCCCAGGTGCGCGTCCGCGAACACGATGGCGCGGCCGTGCGGGTTCTGGAGCGTGTAGCTGGCCCAGAGCAGCACGTCCTTCCACAGCGCGTCCGTGGCCTGCGGCTCCGGCGTGAACGTGACCTTCTTGTAGAGGGACACGTCCAGCGTCTCCAGCCGGGCCACCTCCCGCATCTGCTCCACCACCGCCGCCGTGTCCGGCAGCCGGGGGGACGCGGGACGCAGCAGCACCCAGGCCGCCAGCGCGCCGAGCGCGACCGCTGCGAAGAGTGAGAGGGCTCGCGAGACGTTCTTCGCCATGGGCGGGAAGTCTACCCGCTTCCGGAACGGGGGCGTCCTGGGGCAGCGTGTCGGACGCGGGCTTCCGGACAGGCGCTCGCGAAGGAGTGACACACGGTGGAGCTGACGGACGCGGAGGTGGAGGCCCTGGGCTCACAGGGGTACTTCGTGCGGGACGGCTTCCTGGGCGAGGCGCGGGCGCTGGAGGTGCGGGCCGCGGCGCTCGCGCGCGTGGAGGCCGGGACGCTGAAGCCCGCGGGCATCCGGCGCGGCGCGGACCATGCGCTCGATACGTCCGTGCGTGGCGACCACATCGAATGGGTGCTGCCCGGCGCCGCCCCTGAACTCGAAGCCCTGTGGCTTCGCTTCCAGTCACTGGGAGAGGCCGTGTCCTCGGGCGCGTACCTGGGGCTGGGGCGCTTCGATTTGCAGCTCGCCTGCTACCCCGGCGGCGGTGCGCACTATGCCCGCCACCGCGACGCGTTCCCCGGCCAGTTCAATCGCCGGCTCACCGCCATCTGGTACGCGAACGCCGATTGGACGCCGGAGCACGGCGGCGTGCTGCGCCTGTTCCCGGAGGACACCGGCGCCCCGGTGGAGGTGGCGCCGGCGCTGGACCGCCTGGTGGTGTTCCTGAGCGAGCGGCTGGAGCACGAGGTGATGCCCGCTCACGCGACCCGCCTGGCCCTCACCGCGTGGTTCTACGGCCGGGGCACCTGAGCGCTACAACGCCTCCACGCGTTCTATCCCGCGTCGAACGCGCTGCCCGCGTCGAACGCGCTGCCTGCGTCGTAGAACGGCCCCGCATCGAACGGACCGGGGCCCGCGTCGTAGCCCGCGTCCTGGGACGGACCGGTGCCCTCCAGCGTGCCGATGATGTAGATGTCGCCCGTCCCGGTGCCCGGGCAGTTCTGCTGATTGCGCTTCAGCTGGAGCTGCGCGTACGCCACGGAGCCCTGGTACACGTCCACGGCCGTGCTGCCGGCGTACACCTCCAGCCCCGCCCGGTTGTAGGCCCTCACCTCCACGACGCGCCGGGGCCCGACAGGGATGTTGCTCAGGTAGCCCTCGATGTAGCCGTTCCCCACGTAGAGGGATTGGGGGTACGAGGGCGGGAGGTCCTGCGCGCTCACGGTCGCCGCGGCTGACGTGACGCCGCACGCGTCACCCGCGAGCGAGATGCTCATCTTCACGGACTCGGTGCCCTCGGGGTTTTCGAAGTCCTCGGTGCCGGCGCCGCAGGCCGCGACCATCAGCGCGCAGCTCGTCCCCAGTACGAATCCCCATCCGGTTCGCTTCATGTGGTCCCTCTCCCTGGTGGCGCGTCGTTCGCGCGACCTTGAGACACGCACCCCGTCCGGGTTGGGACATGCCCCGTGACGAAAGTGCGGGACGGCAACGGCGCGGAGAGGAAATGGGGCCCAGCCTGCCTGCTCCTCGGCCGGCCCGGTCGCGGGCGGATTCCAGAGGCAACGGCGGCGTCCGTGGCACCTGTCGGGTGACGGGGGCGTGTCTAGGTTCTTCCCCAGTCATCTTTGGACGGGGGATCGAGAACATGTTCCAGAACAGGACGAAGCGTCACTGGGTGGTGGGACTGGCGTTGGGGGCGTCCATGGCGTTCCTCGCCGGCTGCGGCAGCTCGAAGGCCGCGCGAGTAGACGACGCGATGATGGCGCGCGTCCCCGAGGACCAGCTGGGTGAGGTGCGTGACGCGCAGCTGGCCCGCACCAAGGCCGCCGACAACGTGACGCGCGCCGAGGTGGCGGTGCGTGACGCCGAGCGCGCCTCGGAAGTGGCCCGCCGCAATGGCGACGCCGCCAAGAGCCGCATGGAGGCGGAGAAGGCCGCGGTGAAGGCCGCCGAGGCCACCGGTCAGCGGAGCCCCATCGCGCAGGCGCAGTCCAGGCTCCAGGGCGCGGAGGCGGGGCGCGTCGCCGCGGACGCCGAGGTGGCCTGGCACGACCGCAAGACGGACACCGCCAAGGCGGAGAAGGACCTGCGCGCCGCGGAGCTGAAGGTGGCGGACTCGGAGCTCAACCTGGCCCAGTTCAAGGCGCTGGAGCGCAGCGGGGACGTGCGCGCCAAGAACATGTCCGAGGCGAACTTCATGTCCGTCGTCGCGGAGACCCATCGCGAGGTGGAGGACGCCCGGCGCCGCGTGGACGAGCAGAAGCGCGTGGAGCAGGACGCCCGCGCCGAGTGGCAGCGGCTGCGCTCGGAGGCCCCGCAGGGCTACGGCGGCAGCGGCTCCGCGGACTGACGCTCCAACGTGAAGCACTGAAGGGAAGGCCCCGGGCACTCGTGAGGGTGCCAGGGGCCTGTCCCGTGCGTGGAGCTACTCCACCTTCAGGGTGGCGGCGCCCTTCAGGTCGCGCTGGAGCGTGAGCCAGAGCGCCTTGCCCTCCGCATCCACGGACGCGAAGTAGTCCGTGTCCGCGGTGAGCGTCTTGCCGTCCAGGGTGACCGTCGTCGGCGCCGTGGCGGCGGTGTAGCCATGCACCACCACCATGGGGCGCGCGAGCGTGCGCCCCGCGGTGTCGAACGCCAGCGTCACGCGGTTGGACGCGGCGTCCGCTTCCCACGTGGCGTAGACGGGGTTGTACCCGGCGACGTCATAGGTGACGGAGTCGGTCCGGCCCACGCCGCCCGGGCCGCGCGTGCGCACGGTGCCCTCGGAGGCGGTGAGCTTCACGCCCTGCCAGGCCTCCACCTCCGACACGAGCGACAGCACGGGGCTGGCCGCGTGCGTGCCCAGCACCATGAAGACGGAGTAGCTCTGGTAGGGGTGGCCGGAGAGCATCACTCCGTCATCGCCCAGGCGCGGATACTGCGACAGGCCCACCGCGCCGAAGTTGCTGCCCCACGCGAGCCGGTGGGAGTTGGTGACGGAGGGCAGCTCGTACTGGTTGAGCTGGTAGGGCCAGTTGTAGTCCACGGGCATGGGGCCGTTGGCGTGGCGCGTGCCCCACTCCGGATACAGCCAGTAGCCGCCCGCGGGCTTCTGCTCCCACGTCTGGGTCTGCACCGCGCCCATCTCCGCGTCCGGCGCGGCGGTCCACATGCGCGTGTAGGGGACGACGTTGGGCTCGCGGTAGTCCCAGCCGGTGTTCATCGTCACGGGGGAGGACAGCGTGACGAAGCGATAGCGGTCGCCCCAGCCCAGGCCGGCGATGTCCGTGTTTGCGTTGCCGTCGAAGGCGAGGTCGCCGTAGGGCGAGCGCACGTCGGCTTCAATCTGGTTCGCGGGGAAGCCGGACGCGTCGTGGGTGATGGCATACAGCGGGTGGTCCCGTCCGGTGGCGAAGAGGTACTGCACGGTCACCTGCACCACGCGGCCATCCAGCGACAGCGGCCACTTCAGTTCGTGCAGCGCGTGGTGCGCGCCCTTGAAGACGAAGCGGCCGGTGCCGCGAACGTCCTGCGTCCAGGCGCCCCACGTCTGGCCCTCTTTCAGGTGGCTGGTCACCATGCCCCAGCCGGGCACCTGGGAACTCTGGCCGTCGCAGGTGCGCTCGGCGCCCGCGACCTCATAGGTGTAGCGGCGGATGTAGCCGCCGTTCCAGCCCGCGGGGTCCGCCGCGTCGTTGCGCACGAGCGACACGGAGCGCACGCGACAGTCGCGGTCGCGCCAGACGTAGCGGTCGGTCTTGAAGCCGCTGAGGTCCCGGGCGCACTGCAACCGCAGGGGCGCGCACGTCCCGCTGGCCGGGTCGATGGAGTTGCTCTCCTCGCAGGGGTCGGTGACGGGGTTGGGGTTCTCATCACCGGGGCGCACGTCCTTGCCGCCACAGGCGGTGAGGCTCAGGGCCAGCAGGGCCACGGTGTGTCGAGCAGAGGGGAGGGTCATGGTTGATCTCGAAGAAGTGGGAGCGCAGGCTTGCCACCCTCACGCACGGTGATGCAAGCCCCCACGCGGAGGCCCAGCGCTTTGAGTTGTTCCCCAAGCAGGCGGGCAGCCGAGCGGTGGCGGGCACGGCGGAGAGGCCCCGGGGCATGAGGGCCGTGTCCACCGTACGGGCATGGCGAACGGACGGTGGCTCGTCTCGGTGGGACTCCTGGGCCTCTTCTCGGTGCCGGCGGTGGCGGCGGAAGGGGTGCAGGGGCGGGTGCAGGAGTTCTTCCTGGGGGACGGAGCGCCACCGCAGCAGCGGGGGCAGGTGGAACTGGGCACGGGGCTGGAGTGGACGCGTCAGGACGATGAGACGCGCTTCGAGTTGCCGGTGCGCGGCGAGTACGGCCTGAGCGACCGCGTGCAGTTGGAGGCGAAGGTGGCGCTGACGACGCCGGAGGATCCGCGAGGGCTGGACACGGCGGAGGCGGGCATCGGGCTGGCGCTGGTCAATGACAGACGGCGGGGCTTCACGCTGAGCGTGGGCATGGACCTGGAGGCCACGCGCGACATGACGGACGACCGGTTCCGCCCGGGCTTCGAGCCGTACCTGCTGGCGTATCAGGACGTGGGGCCGGTGGGCTTCAACCTCCAACTGAAGGCGGAAGAGCTGCCTGGGGTGCGCGGTCTGGGGAACGAGCTGCATCCGGACTTCGCGGCCGGCGCGGTGCTGGCTTTGGGGCCGCTGCGGCCCATGGTGGAGGCGGGGTGGAGGGACGAGGACGGTACGTCCACCGTGCTCCTGTCACCGGGGCTGCTGGCGCGCCCGCTGAAGTCCCTGGAGTTCGGCGTGGCGGTACCCTGGAGGTTTCACGCGGGGGGAGCTCGGGACGTGGGCGTGATCGGGATGCTGACGTGGCAGGGTGGTGGGGCGTAGCGGGTGGTTTGGCTCACGCGGGATCCAGGGACCAGGTCCCTTCTTCCCACCGCTTCAGCGCCTGCTGCGCCCCAAATGAGAACAGCCCCTTGCCCTTCGCCGCTTCTTCAAGCACCGCCCGAGCCTCTGCGTTCTTGTAGCGAAGCAGGCAAGTCGCGGCGGTGGTTCGAACATCTATCCGAGGATGCGTCAGCAGCACCGCCAATGCTTCACGCCCAGGATCCCCAAGGGCACGTAACTGGTCGAATGCCGCGATGTATCGGTCCGCGTGCTTGTTTCCGGTCTTCGCGTCGCCTCGCCAGATGGCGTCCGTTTGGGCGGCCACGTTCTGTGCGAACTTCGCGACGAGCTTCTGAAGGTCTTCCATCACCATGGTCTGTCTCCGAATGCTCTCCATTGCGCGGAGCCCAAACGCAGCTGTGATTATGGAAACGTCACGTTGCCCAGCGTGATGGTGCGCGGTCCGTCCTCCCAGAGCTTGAGGGAGCACGGTCCCTGGACACCATCATCAGGAGCTTCGGCTTCGACCACGATGCTTCGGGCCTCACCCAGGGGGATGAGCTGTTGCTGCCAGACGCGGAGGACCTTCAACTCCGCTCCGGTCTTGCCCCGGAGCGTTGCTCCCTTCGTGCTCCAGGGGCGTGCGCCTGCCTTCGTCGCCAACTGGACGACCACGGCAACAGCCCCCTTGGTGCGGTAGGTCGTGACGAGGATGGCCGCCAGAGCATCGTCATGAGACGGATGGATGTCCTTGGTCACGGTCCGTGCGGTCACACCATTCTTATCAAGGGCCTGGGTGGCGAGCAGACCCGTCAGCCCGCTGGGGGCCTCATGTTCGGCCACCAGCCGGGAGTTCTCTTCCTGGCATCGCGCCAGCTCCGCGCGAACCTCTTGGACCTCCTGCTGATAGGTCTCGAGCGTTCGTGTCCCGCGATAGACTTCGACGAGGGGCTCCGCCTTCGCGGGATGCACCCGCAGGAGAAAGGTCGCGCTCACCGGTGCCGCACCGTCCTTGAAGCGCACGACCAGCCGGAAACGCTCGCCTGGAACCACGCGCGAGGACGGAATCAAGCGGAGCGTGGCCTGCCCCATGTCCACCAGGGAGAAGCGCTCCCTTCCCTCCAGCTCCATTCCGTCCCGCCTCAGGTCCGAATCGAAATAGAAGCCCGTGGAGAGGCCCGCGCTGATCATGATTTCGGAGGCGGAAGGACTCTCGTCTGGACTCAGTTCGATGCGGCGTGCGCCCGGGCCGGAGGCCAGGACCTCGGACTGCGCGAACGCCGCCGCACTTGTGAACAGGAGTCCCAGGAGTACGACGGTGGATGAAGAGGGCACTCGGCGGTTTCTCCCAGGCAATCCCTACTACTCGAACTCACGTACCGCCTTCACACCCGCGGTCGTGTAGATGCGGGCACTCGTGGGGGAGTCGTCTCCAGGCTCCCTCGCCATTCCCCGGTCTCCTTCCTCCGAGAGGAGGTCCAGGCACACCGGAAAGCTGTCACCCTTCGGCGTTGTCGCCCACGTCAGGCGCCCATAGACGCGGTCCCTCACGATGAGCCGGCCTGACAGCTCAGTGTTGCTCGGTAGATCATTCCAAGGGCCGACCAGGATCACCTGAGCAGGGCCTTCGTGGACCCGAATGATCTGCGGACTGGAGAAGACGAAGACGGCTCCGTGACTGTCCCCAGTACGGACGCCCCGTTCCTTCATGGCCTTCGCTGCCCCCACCGGGCAGGGCTCCGGCGGCGGAGGTGGACGTACCTGCGTACCGGGGCATCCCAGCAACGCAGTGCAGGTGGCCATGCCCGCAGCTCGGGTCATGACGCTCCGGACCTTCTTCGCTGGCTTCGAGGAGGGTGGAAGGGCGGGAGTCTCTGGCGTCTGCGTCGTCACGGTGGTGGCAACCTCCTGGAGCGTCGCGGGAAGTGCGACGGCCGCGGCGATGGCCTCTGTCCCGTTGGGAGCCGCGGCCCGGTCAGATTGAGTCGACTTGTCAGTGGGCGCTACTTCCTGACGAAGCGTGACTGAACCTGAGCGCCCCTCTGCCCCGCGCAGCAGCAGCGCGCCCGTGGTGATCAACACCAGGGCCGTCACCACCACCGCCCACGCGCGCATGGAATGTCGTGGCTTCGCCGTCGTCTCCGGCGGCGTTGCTCCGGCTGGCGTCGGTGGCGCCTCCGGTGGCGCGCGCACGCCCCGCCGGGGCCGGTGGCGGGGACGGTTCCGCCACTTCTCGAAGCTGTCCAGCTCGCTCTCCGTCGTCGCGGTGTCCTCGCCGAACGCGTCGCACAGGGGCACGTCCCACGCTGCGTCCGCGCCCCTCAGGAGTTCCTCCAGCGCGGTCACGACGGTCAGGGCGCTCGGTGTGCGCGCTTCGGGCGTCTTCTCCAGCAGCCGCAGGCACACGTCGCTCAACGCAGGAGGCACGCGCTCATTCGCCTCGTGTGGTGGCACGGGCGGCTGGGTGAGCACGGCTTCGATGAAGCTCGCGTCGTCCTCGCCATTGAAAGGCCTGCGCCCCGTCAGCAGCCAGTAGAAGACCACGCCCATCGCCCAGAGGTCATCCGCCGCGCCCGCCTCGTAGCGGGCCCCGAGCACCCGGGCATACTGCCGGAAGTACCTCCACGCTTCGGGCGCGCGGTAGTCCGGCGTCCCGGGCGGGAGGATGTCCACCGTCAGCTCACGCGCGCCGGTGTAGTCGCCAATGCCGAAGTCCACCAGCTTGGCCGGGCCGTCCGAGGCGCGCACCATGATGTTGGCCTCCTTCACGTCCCGGTGCAGCACCCCCGCCGCATGCGTCGCGGCGAGCGCCCGCGCCACGTCCAGCAACACCCGCGTCACCCGGCGCGCGGAGGGATTCTCCTCGTCGGCCCAGAGGTCCAGCCTGCGCCCGTCCACGTACTCCATCACGATGATCGCGAAGCGCGGCTCGCGTGGGGGCCACAGCCCGTAACCCTGGAGGCCCACGACGTGGGGGTGGTGAAGCTTCAGGAGGATGGAGACCTCCCGTTCCACCCGCTCGCCGGCACGCGGCAGGTACAGCAGCTTCAAGGCGAATGGCTGTCCCGCGTTGCGCGCGAGGTACACCGTGCCGAAGCCGCCCTGACCCAGCTGGCGCTCCACCGTGTAGCCCAGCACCTCCGCCCCGGGTGCCAGGATGGCGGGGGGTGGCCTCATGGCGTCCTCATTCCAGGTTCATGTGTCTCGCGCATGCGGCCTCCTCGCGAAGGCCCGAGGGGCCCCAGCGCATATCTCGGATACGCTGCGCGCCCTCCATGAATGAAGAACTCGGCATCACCATTGGCACGGCGGCGCGCGCCGCCCGCGAGCATCTGGGACTGACGCAGGCCGAAGTCGCCGAGCGCATTGGACTGGTACACCCCGTCTACAGCCGCCTGGAGCGCGGCAAGATGCTGCCCAGCGTCCCGTCCCTCTATCGCCTCTGCCAGGAGCTGCGCGTCTCCCCTGAAACGCTGTTGGGCCTGACCCCGGCGGGCGAGGTGCGCAAGGGGGCGAAGAAGCCGTCGCCCCGGGAAGACGGCGACGCGCCGGACCTGCGACGCCTGCTGCACCTCGCGCGCAAGCTGGACGCGGAGAAACTGGACGCACTCCTCCATGTCGCCTCCGCCCTGGCGCGTTGAGGCGCTACTCCTCCTCCATGCCTTCCTCGAAGAGGCCGCCCTCGCCAAACTCCACCACGTCCCGGAGCACGCGGCCCTCCGCCAGCAACCGCGCGACTTCCTCCGCGGCCTCCTGGCGACCGTAGCCCGGATGCCGTCGGGCCAGGGCCGAGCGAAGGGCGTCGCGCAGGTCCGTGGCGGTGGCGAACCGTTCTTCAGGCTCGGAGCGCAGGGCCCTGTGCAGCAGTTGCTTCACATCCGGTGAGAGCGGTCCCACCGCCGCCTCGACCTCCGCCGGGCCGAAGCAGGCCAGCAACACCCGCATCTGCGTCAGTGGCAGGGAAGGGAGGAATTCGACCTGCAACGGGCGCAGTCCCTCAGGCCGCCGGGGCACGTCCTGCACGTCGAAGAGATGCTTGCTGGTGAAGAGCTCCACCAGCAATACGCCCAGGCTGAAGACGTCCGAGCGTGGCGTCAGTGTCTGCCGCTCCAGGTATTCGGGAGAGGCATAGGCCACGTCACCTCGGACGAGGCTCGCGGGTGACTCCTCGCGCCCGATGACCACCGAATAAGCCGCTCCGAAGTTCACGAGCTTCACCTCGCCGTGCATCCCCACGTAGACGTGCCGGGGATTGACGTCGCGGTGGATGATTCCCAGGGGCTTGCCCGCATCATCCGCCAGCGTGTGCGCGTGGTGCAGCGCTTCGGCCAGCTCCGCTCCCACGTAGAGGGCGAAGGACTCGGAGACGGGCTGGCCGCGCGCCACGCTCGCGCTCACCAGTGTCTCCAATGAAGGACCGTCGACGTACTCCATGACCACGTGCAGCGAGTCCTGGTGCACCTTGCGATGGAACACCTGGGCGATGGCGGGGTGACGGAGCCGGAAGGCCAGCAGGATCTCCGCTCCCAGACGCGTGCGACGTGGCGTGGTGGAGGGATTGGCCAGCCGCCGCACGAAGCAGAGCCCGGGCAGGGTGTCCCCTCGCTCCGGGAACCGGCGGGCGAGCATCAGCACCTCTCCTGTCTGCATCCGCACCAGTTCGCGGATGGCCTCGTAGCGGACGCCCTCGATGGTGAAGAGGGGCCGGGGCCGGTGGGGCGTGGGCGGTAGGGGGTGGCGGAACGGTGCGACCCGGGAGCGCGCCGGATCGCTGTCAGATGGGGGCGTGGGCATGAACTCCTCGGGGGCAGGGCTCGGCGCGGCGGCGCCATCCGGGAGTCTGGACGTCATGGACTTTAAAAGTCCATTAAATTTGGACTTTAAAGGTTTGAGTCGAGACGGCGTGCGCTCAGCATGGGCATGTTCAGTCCTCCGTGAACTTCAGGTTCCCGGCCCGCCACTCGCTGAGCGTCATCTCGGCGTCGAGTCTCACCACGCCCGCGGGGCCCTGGGCCAGCCGCTCCAGTTCCGCCTCCGCGAGCACGGGAGCGAATTCCAGGGCATGGGATGCAGCCCAGAGACGAACGCGAGGATTGTTGTCCTGCAGCAGGCCCGTCAGGGCCGAACGTCCGTCCTCTCCCTGCGCTCGTAACTCCCGCCACGCGGTGATGAGCCTGGCGTACTGAGTATTGGCAGCCCGGTGCTTGCCTTCGACGGACGCCTGTCCGTGCAGTTCCGCTGCTTCTACGTAGATTCGAACGAGTGGGTGCTGAGCCATTTTCTCAAGCAGGGTCCAGGGACCAGGTTCCTTCCTCCCAGCGCTTCAGGGCTTCCTGTGCTTCAAAGGGGATCAGCCCTTTGCCCTTCGCAGCTTCTTCCAACACGGCCTTGGCTTCGGCGGTGCGATACCGCAAGAGCAGTGCCGCAGCTGCCGTTCGAACATCCATGCGCGGATGGGTGAAGAGGGTTGCGAGCGCGTCCCGTCCTACATCTCCGTGGGTCCTCAGCCGTTGGAACGCTGCAATTGATTCCTTCGCGTGCTTGTTCGCGGCTTTCGCGTCCCCCCGCATGATGGCCTCTGATTGTGCCGCTGCATGCTGCTCGAACTTCGCGACAAGCTTCTGAAGGTCTTTCGTCACCATAGCCTGTTCCGAATGTTCTCGATGGCACGCAGCCCGAATGCACATTGTGCTTCGAATGATTGGGTCCTCAGCCACTGCCGGACGGTCAGCGACGTCGAGCCTGTGATCCGATGCTGGTGCGACGAATAGAACGCACTCACCGAGTTATGAAGTTCCTTGTCGAGCGGGATGACGTTCTCCACGTTGTGGAGCGCCTGGGGCCCGAAGCGCGCAACGTTCCCGTCGGTTTGCTCCACGACGTGGTGCCACTCCTTCCCATTCCCCGCCGGCCCCATGGCCCGCTTGAACGACTTGAAGGACGAATAGCCCTTTGGCCCGCTCGGTGTCGAACCTCCACCACTTCCATCTCCCGAGCCTGAATCATCGCCTCGCTGGAGGATGATGGCTGCCCCAGGGCCGCCGCTCAACACCGCCGCCGTGCGTCCCACGGGGACCGAGATGCGCTCCAGCACCAACGCGCCCTCCGCTGACAGCGACAGCACGGGCACCGTGGCGTCGATACCCGACGCCAGCCCCTTCAGTGTCCGCGTCGTGGCCGAGGCCGCGCCCCAGATGGCGACGACGCTCGTCGCCAGCCGGGCCGTCTCGCGGATCTGCTCGCCGGCCGTCATGTACTGGAACCGCTCCCAGTACTGGGGCGACGACGCGATGAGGGCCACGATGCCCGCGGGAAGATGGCGCAGTCCCGCGATGCTGTCCGCGGGGCGGGAGAGGACCTGTCCCAGCGCGTGGTACAGCTCCACGAAGGCGTCCTCCGCGCCATCCAGTGAGCGGTTGACGACGTCCGCGTCGTCGTACACCTCGGCCAGCGGCCTTGAGTCCGACGCCTGGAGTCGCGCATCGACCGGGCGGAAGACCCCGCCCTTGCCGCTGTAGAAGCGTCCCAGCTCGAAGTTGCCCGCGCGGAAGGCGCCGTTCCTCCACGCGATGGGCGCGACCTTCTGCTGTGTGCGCCCATTGAGCGCCCACGCGAGGTACCCATCTGGCCGCAGCACCGCCACCTGCTCGCGGGCGAAGCGCGTCACCCGCCGCGCCAGCTCCTCGCGGGAGACCTCGCCGCGCTCCAACACCTCCCGCAACAGGAACCCCGCCACCATGCGCGGCGGGAAGGTTCCGAGCGTCACCGGCTTCTCCATCAGCCGGCCCAGCACCTCCACTGCGTCGTCTGGCGTGAAGGGATTGCGGCGCAGGGGCAGCTCGTCCACGTCCTCCAGCCCGGCGCGGACCAGCAACTTCTCGAAGGCGTCCACGTCCAGCAGGCCCATCTCCAGGGCCTGCCGGGAGACCTTCCCGGAAGGTGCGAGGATGACCGTCCCCACCGGCATGCGGACAGGTTGACCCCGGTGGAGTCGTTGACTGCCTGGCTCCTCGCCGGACTCATCCGATGCATGCGAGGCGCTCTGTCGGAAGGCCCGTGAACTCCCTCTCGTGGAGGAAGCCTGCACGCCCGCGCAGCCCACCATCAGCAAGGCCGCGAACAGCGCCACGACAGCCACGCGCATCGTCTGCCTCCTGGAAGTGAGGACACTCCGGTCCGGCATGACGGCGGCATCGACAGGATGCCGCCGTCACCCTTCCGGAGGACGCTGCCTATGGCCCCGTCAGGCGGTTCAGCGTGAAGGAGGGCCGGTTCCACGTCCCGCCGGGGAAGCTCACCGCGGAGGATGCCGCCATTCCACCGGGACTGCCCGCCGAGCCATTGACGGTGAAGGTGCCCGCGGCCGTCGCCGAGGTCGACGTCGTTCCGGTGCAACCCGGGCAGAGGTTCGTGCCGGTGATGTACGCCATCGGGAAGCTCAGCGACGTGGAGGTGCTGCTCACCACGCCCTGCAGCCACACCGGGTTGCTGCCCTGGTAGACGGTCAGGTTGACGACGTGGGTGTTGCCCTGCGTGTTGAAGCTGGCGCCCCAGCCGGGCTCCGCGCCGTTGTACCAGAGGCCATTCAGGTTCATCACGGAGCTGCCGCTACCGAACGCCAGGAATTGGATGGGCTCGTTGCCGGAGAGCGAACCCAGCGTCCAGTAGAAGCGCCACAGTCCGCTGCTGTAGGTGATGCGCATCGTCCCCACCACGGACAACGTCGCGCTGGAGCCTGTCCAGGTGGTCTTGATCAGATCGCCCCGCCACTCGCCGGGCTCCGCGAAGAGGAAGGCCTGGTACCAGATGGGCACGCCCGCGGACGTGTACGTGTACCAGGTGACGTGGATCTGGTCGGAGGCGAGGTGCTGGATGTCCAGGCCGTTGCCGGAGCGCGCGGGGTTGTACCAGGGGCCCTTGTCCGGGCGGGGCGGGAGGTTGGTGTAGATGGCCGCCGCCGCGTTGATGCGGCCGGTGCCGCAGTTGCTCCCGCAGCCGGAGACCGCCGTCGCGGTGGACTTGATGCGCGCGGTGACCTGCGCGGGCGTCATCGAGGGCTTCTGCGAGAGGATGAGCGCGGCGAGGCCCGCGACGTGCGGAGAGGACATGGAGGTGCCGCTCAGGTAGCGGTGGCAGTAGTCACCCGCCAGCAGCGTGGCCCCCGGCTTGCCAATGGCCCAGGCCGAGAGAACCTGGTCCGTGCCGCTGTACGGGTCCGCCGTGTTGGGGTCGGCGGGGCAGCCAATGCCCTGGCCGTAGAAGCCGGCGCTGGCGGTGCCACCTGGAGCGATGACGTCGACGCGAGAGCCGCCGCTGCTCCACGGCGCCCGCGCACCGGCCTGCGTGCTGGCGCCCACGGCGATGACGCCGGTGCAGGAGGCAGGCGTGATGTTCGCCGTCAGCAGGCCCGCCACGCCGTCGTTGCCACCGGCGGCGACCACCACCACGCCCTTGCCGACGGCGTAGGTCACCGCGCTCTGGATGTCGGGGTAGTTCGCGCAGGGATAGACGGCCGTGGGGGCGTTGGGGTTGTAGGCCGTCCCGAAGCTCATGTTGATGACGCGCGCGCCGTTGTCCGCCGCGTACCGGATGGCCTCGTCAACCGCGGACAGAAGGACGCCGTTGCTGGCAGTGGAGACCTTGACGGGCATGAGCTGACAGCCCCAGCAGACGCCCGCGCCACCCACGCCGTTGTTCGTGCGCGCCGCGAGGATGCCGGCCACGTGCAAGCCGTGGTGGTAGGTGTTCGTGTCGTAGGGGTCCGCGTCCCCCTGTCCAAAGTCATACCCTGTCGTCCAGGCCCCGCTGAGGTCCGGATGGTCGAGCCTGCCGCTGTCGAGCACGGCGATCTTCACGTTGCCGGTGACGCTGTTCCAGGCCGTGGGCAGGTTGATGGCCGGGTAGTTCCACTGCTGTGAGTACAGCGGGTCCGTCGGCGTGGCGAAGAACTCCATGTAGAGGTTCTCGTGCGCGTATTCGACGTCTGGATTCCGCCGCAGCTCCGCGATGGCCTCCAGGGTGCGCGCCTCCTCCTCCGCGATGGAGGTGGCGGCGGACCGCGCCTCCGCTTCCAGCGACACCACCACCGCGCCGCTGGAGAGAGGCTGGACGAGCTGGGCACGGAAGCCCCGGACCGGAGGCAGCTCGGCGTCCGTCAGGGCCCTGTCGGAGCCCTTGAACTTCACGATGGCCTGTCCCGGCACGAACCGGCGGGGATTCTTCGACGGCGCGGTCTGCGTGGCGATGGGCGCGGCCGTGGTCGCGACGGGCGCGGCGGGGACCTCAGCGCCGCAGGCACTCAGCAATAGGGATGAAAGCAGGACGGATAGAACAGACTTCTTCACACAACCCCCCAGGTGAAAGGACTGGGTCCAGCAGGCTGCGAGGGGTGAAGATTGTCAATCTATTTTAACTGCTAGTTCTTGTTTTGTTGGTTTTGCTGGTTGAGGATTGCTGAAGATTCACAGCGACGGTGCAAGCAGCACGACGGAGTAGCCCACCGCCGTGCGCGCGCCGGGGTTCTCGTAGGAGTGCTTCTGGTCTCCCCGGAAGACGACGACGTCTCCGGCCTCCAACACGAAGCGCTCGCCGCTGGCCACCAGCGCGAGGGTCCCAGCCTCACAGGCCAGGTACTCGCGCGTGCCGGGTGTATGGGGCACGCCGGTGATGCGCGCCTTGGGCGGCAGCTCCATCCGGTCGAACTCCATGCCCGGCAGTGGATCCGGCAGGAGCTTGCGCAGGAAGGCCGCGCCGCGCTGCTTCATCGGCAGGCTGTCTCGCCGGTAGTGCCGGGCGCTCGCCTTGGGCCGGGCCAGCAGCTCCTCCAGTGACACCTGCAGCGCCCCCGCCACCCGGTGCAGCACCGACAGCGTGGGGTTCGCCGCGCCGGACTCCAGATGCGCCCAGGTGGCCCGGGGCACGCCCGCAAGCTTCGCGAGCTGCACCTGTGTGGCCCCTCGCGTCTCCCGCAGCGTCCTCAGGTTGCGCGCCAGCCTGCCTGGAAGGTCCTCTTCGCTCATACGCTGGCATTCTGCCAACGCATTGGCGCCCATGCCATCTTGTCGGCACCCATCCGCCATCCATTCCTCAAGGAGAGACACGCCATGGACATGCGGAATCAAGCAGTGCCTCACTGGAGGGTAGCGCCCGGCTCCAGCTCCACCTTCACCCAGCCCGGCTTGCGCAGGTCGAAGTTGCGGTACGCGTCGATGGCGGAGGCCATGGACTTCACGTGGCTCAGGATGGCCGTGGGGTCCACCGTGCCGGAGCGCACCAGCTCCAGCAGCTTGGGGATGTACTTGCGGTGGTTGCAGTTGCCCATGCGCAGGGTGAGGTTCTTGTTCATCGCCTCGCCAATGGGGAAAGCGGTCATCGTCTGCGGGTACACGCCGATGATGGACAGCGTGCCCGCCTTGGCCAGCGACTGCACCGCCCACTGCGCGGCCTGGGACGGCCCGTCGCCGGGCACCCAGTTGTCGCCGTCCGGATTCTGCTTGGGCGCGACATGCTCCACCTCGCGCTTGAACTCGGGCTTCTCCGCCTTGGCCTTCTTCGCGGCCGGGCCGTGGTGCGCGTGCTGCGCGTCCACTCCCACCGCGTCGATGGCCCGGTCCACGCCGATGCCCGCCGTGAAGCGCTTGAGCGTCTCCACCGGGTCCTCCTGCTCGAAGTTGATGACCTCCGCGCCCTGGGCCCTCGCGAGCGCCAGCCGGTCCTCGTGGCTGTCGATGGCGAAGACGCGGCCCGCGCCCAGGAGCCTCGCGCTCACGATGGCGAACAGGCCCACCGGTCCGCAGCCGAACACCGCCACGGTGTCACCGGGTTTGATTTCCGCCATCTCCGCCCCGAAGTAGCCCGTGGGGAAGATGTCGGAGACCATGATGGCCTGGTCGTCGGTGACGCCTTCGGGCACCTTCACCATGGTGACCGCCGCGTGCGGGATGCGCGCCTTCTCCGCCTGCATGCCGTCGAAGGGACCCGTCATCTCCGGCCCGCCGAAGAAGGCGGTGCCCGCGGCGGGGCCGTTGGGGTTCGCGTCGTTGCATTGGGCGTAGTAGCCCGCGCGGCAGTACGAGCAGTTGCCGCACGCGATGGTGGAGCAGATGACCACGCGGTCGCCCACGTTGAAGTTGCGCACGTCCTTGCCCAGTTCCTCGATGACGCCCACGCCTTCGTGGCCGAGGATGGTGCCGGGCTTCATGCCCGCCATGGTGCCGCGGATCATGTGCAGGTCCGTGCCGCAGATGGCGCTGGCGGTCAGCCGGATGATGGCGTCCGTGGGCTCCTTCAGCTTCGGCTCCGCGACGTCGTCCAGCCGGATGTCCCCGATGCCATGGAAAACGACTGCCTTCATGTTCCGCTCCTTGCCCCGCCAGGGCCTCGAAAGACGTGAAGGCCCACGGCGCCTTCGCGAAGGCACACGGGACCCGTTCGTCTGGACTCTGGGCACGGAGGTGGGGCCGGGCAGGACCGGCGCCGCGCTCCCTCCACTGGAGAGCGGGCGGAGAGGCAGTGGCTCTATCGCCCGGTCGAGTGGACCTGGATGGCGAGCCGCTTGCCGAACACCTTGCGGAAGGAGGCGACCTCGCGCTCGACGTTCCACAGCTCCAGGTCGAGGGCCTGGCGGGCGTGCAGGTGCAGCGTCACCGCCTCGCGGCCGTCCGTCACCTTGAAGTCGCGGATGGGCTGGTGGTGGCTGTGGTCCAACGCGTTCGCCAGGCGCAGCAGCGTGGCCAGCTTGCGCACGCGGCGCGCTTCGGACGGGGTGAGCCCGGCCATGCCGGAGTGGGACAGCTCCGGCGGGGAGCGCCGGTGGTAGCGGGCGACGCGCGCGATGATTTCACGCTCGCGGTCCGCGAGGCCCGGGATGTCCGCGTTGTGGATGAGGTAGTACGTGTGGCGGTGGTGGCGCTCGTAGCTGACCGCCGTGCCGATGTCGTGCAGCAGCGCGGCGACCTCCAGGTGCGGCCGCACGGACAGGGGCAGCTGGTGCAGTGAGGCCAGGCCGTCGAAGAGGGCCAGGGACAGGCGGGCCACCTGGCGGGCGTGCTTCTCGTCGAAGCGGAAGCGCTGGCCCATGACGATGGCCGCGTCCGCGAGGCTGTGGTCCTCTCGCGTTTCGTCCTGGCGGTAGAGCAGGTCCACCAGCAGGCCGTCGCGCAGGCCGCGGTTGACGACGCTGACGGACTCCACGCCCAGGTGGCGCGCGACGCCCTCCAGGATGACGGCGCCAGAGACGATGATGTCCGCGCGGCGCGGGTCGAAGCGCTTGCGGCGGCGCTCCGGCGGCATCTTCGCCAGGGCCTCCACGGTCTGGGTGAGCTGTCGCACGGTGGCATTGCCTCCGTTGTCCGCGGCGGCGAAGCCGACCACGGCGCCAATGGTGCCGGACGAGCCCAGCGCCACGCGGGGCAGGGCGGGGAGCTTCTCCGGGAGCGTCTTGTGGAGCGTCTCCTCCACGAAGCTGCGCATCAGCCGCAGCTGCTTGGGCGTCACGGCGCGCGCGGTGTCGAACACCTCCGTGAGGCGCACGGAGCCCAGGGAGAGGCTCCAGAGCTCGTCGGGCTTCTCGCCAGTGGCGATGGCGACCTCCGTGCTGCCTCCGCCGATGTCCACGAGGAGCGAGCGGGTGTTGGCGGGCTTCCTGTGCAGCACGCCCAGGCAGATGAGGCGGGCCTCCTCCTTGCCGCTGACGACCTCCAGCTCCAGGCCGGCCTCCTCGTGCACGCGGCGCACGATGTCCTGCTGGTTGCGGGCCTCGCGCAGGGCGCTGGTGGCGACGGCGCGCACCTGGGCCTTGTGGCGGCGGCAGAGGGCGGCGTAGCGGCGCAGGGTGGACAGGAGGCGGTCGGCCGTCTCCGGGGGCATCTCGCCGGTGGTGAAGACGCCTTCGCCGGGGCGGATGGGGTCTCGCTCCTGGTGGAGGGTCTCAAGCGAGCCCTCGGCGTCCGGGCGGGCCAGCTCCAGGCGCACGGCGTTGGTGCCCACATCGATGGCGGCGAGGACGGGAGTCGGGGAGGGACGGGCGGGAAGGGCCATGGGCTCGGGGACGAAAACGCCTGAAGGG